>NZ_JBYSZI010000029.1:6751-83589 GCF_058787075.1 Cupriavidus sp. FW305-46 | reverse complement strand
GCCAATGGTCAAGTCGCGGTAGACGCTCTAGGCAGTATTCAGAGCATGCTGTCCCTGATCCAGGCAATCGAATCCGGCGACACGAAGGCGATTGTGGCCGCCAGCGCAGCGATGCTGATCAATCTGGATCGCCTCGGTAGCGGCAAACTCTTGCCAGATGGCGTCGGCGTCGGACTGAACGCCCTCGCTGCCGGCCTGAACCTGTTCAACGCCATCCAAGACGGCAACGGACTGGGCATCGCTGCTGCCGGTGCCAACCTCGGCAGCCAGGCGGCAGCCATTTACGCCAACGCGCTCAAGGAACAAGGAATTGTTGCATTCCAGGCCGAGTCGGCATCCGCGGGCAGTCTGCTGGACAGCGCTGCAACGACGGGGCAAATTGCTGGTGGGCTGGCGTTGGTCGCAAGCATTGTCACGCTGGTAATGGCCATCGAGGATGGCAATGAGTATCAGGTTGCCGGGGCGGCCCTGAGTACCATCGCTGCGGGCATGGCGGTGGCAGGCTATACGTCCTATTGCCCACCTGTTGCCTTCGCGGCTATCGCCGTGACAATGATCGGCTCAATGCTGTCCGCAAAGGATCTTCCGACGCTAGAAGGTGAAGCCACCGCTGTGTGGAATCCGGACGGCAGCATTCACGTGCTCAAGACCACCGATGCCGAGGATGGCGGCGCGACGCCTGCCAACATCCTGCAAAGCCTGGTCGATGCCCTGCAGGTGTCGCTTGCCCAGCTGGTGGATGCCAACGGCAACCCACTTTACGCCATCATTCCACAGCGCCTGCCGACCATCGGCTATATCTTCGATCCTGATGGGGCGCGCCTGAACGACAATGGCGGTCAGTTGTATCTCAAGTGGATCGACGACAACGGCCAGGAGCAGAGACGCTACTATGACGGCGCCGGTTTGCGCTATGACACCAGCCAGGCGACCATTGCGCAGCAGTTCATGCAGCAGGCGTTCGCTGCCATTGCCCCGGCATGGGAAGCGGAATCGGTGCTTGCCCACATGCGCGAATCTGGCGTCGTCACCGCTCCTGTGACCGGCAGCATTGAAGAGAACCGGTCCCGAGTTGGCCAGCAACTGCACAGCTCGGACTGGCGTGAGGCAAAGGCCGACGCAGGCATGCCTGAGACAGACGCTGACGGCATCCACCAGCATTTTACTGCGCTGACGGTCGACGAGAAGCCGGCACTGCCTGCAGGTGTGAACCCTGGCCGCATCGGCAAGAACGTCGATCTGGATGGCTACATCGAGCAGACGGACTGGGTGAACGCCAACCAGGGCATCCTCTCCATCGATGTGAACGGCGATGGCGGGATCGGGCAGAACGAGATCCTGACCAACGACCTGGATGCCTCCGCCGCCCATGCCCGCAACAGCCTGCAATGGCTCGACGTCAACCACGACGGCAAGCTGGACGCCTCCGACCCGGCCTTTGCCGCCCTGGGCATCTGGCTGGACGTTAACCGCAACGGCCAGACCGATCAGGGCGAGTTCGCATCATTCCTCGACCGGGGTATCGCCAGCCTGGACTTCACCAGCGCGCCACCAGTCCTGCGTGCCGCCGATGGAAGTGTCATGACGGTCACCGAGCACCACCTGACGGCGGACGTGCGTGGCGACGCCTATCAGGCGGCTTTTGTGGACACGGACGGCGATGGCCGGCTTGACGCCTTTGCCGGCATGCTGCACGCGAAGGAAGGCGGCGAGACGATCCTGAATGCCGTCGTCACCCATGATTGCACGGGCGAAGCTGGCCATACCCATGGTGGCGTAGCCTTGGAAAACGCCAGCGCTGAGATGCAAGTTGCCGAAGGCGACAGTCGCATCAGAACTGCCAGCGACAAGCAGCACGAGCAGACGCTTGCGGAAGACGCGATCGTCGCTGGCGATGACCGCGTGGCCGATGGCGAGGGCACGACCCCGGTCGGGCAGACTGCCACCCGTGTCGAGCGAGATGACAGCCGCCTGAGCTCGAAGGACGACCCGAATCCCGTCAGGCCTGCGCAGCGTACCGATACGGTGCGCCTGGCCGATGGCCGTGTTACCAGCGCTCCACCAGCTAGCCCAACTGACGCCTTCGCTGCCATCCGCGATCAGTGGATCAAGACTAGCGACAGCCTGCTTGCGGGCACCGGTGCGCTGCTGGGTGTCGCGGCGGGTGCAGTGGCCGGCGTTGCCAACGCGGCAGAAGGTGGCGGACAGCCCGATGCGCCAGCCCCCACTATCGATACATCCGGCAACAACACCATCAGCCGCCTGCCGTCAGAACTTGCAACGACGGCTGATTCGCCGGGCCAGCCGCAACCGACTGTGGCTCAGCCGCCCTTTGTAGAGGCGACAGTCAACGCCTTGCCAGCGGCGATGCGCCCACTTGGCAGCGAGGCAACGCTCGGGTCGCCGGTCGAAGTCACTTTGGATCTGATCGGATCAGTGCCGGCGGCTGGTGTCAATTACGATGCCGCAAGTGACGATACGATCCTGATCACAACGCCCGACCGCGTGGCAACCGGGCCGAACGGCGAGGATATCCAGATCATCGCGCCGGACGTAGCCGATGAGCAGGTCGCAGGCATCGAGGACACTCGCTATGCCATCGATGCGGCAGTGCTGCTGGCCAACGATACCTCGCGCAACGTCCTGACCCAGCCACTGCGCCTGATCAACGTCTACGGCGGCGAGAATGGCACGGTGACCCTGACACTGCTGCCCGACGGCAGCCAGCGCATTGTGTTCACCCCTGACCCCGACTATTGGGGGCCGGCGCGTTTCCGCTACACCGTCGAGGATGAGTATGGCCTGCAGGCGACCGGCCGCGTCTATCTGGACATTGCGCCGGTCAATGACGCGCCGGTCACCGCTGGCGAAACGGCTGCTATCGATGAGGATACCGGCGTGCTGTTCACCTCGGCGCAACTGCTTGCCAACGATTTCGATGTGGATACGCCCACCATCGGCGACGTGCTGAGCATCCTGCGTGTTTCGGACGCCACGCACGGCCTTGTGGCCCTCGATGGCCACGGCAACGTGCGGTTCCTGCCCGACCAGGATTATTTCGGGCCGGCCAGCTTTGTCTACTGGGTGTCGGATGGTCACGGTGGACTGACGCCCGCCACGGTCAATCTCGACATCCGCCCCGTCAATGACGCGCCGGTGGTGGCGGGTGAAACAGTCGCCACCGACGAGGACACCGTACTGCTGATCGAGCAGGCGACGCTGCTGGCCAACGACTGGGACGTGGATAACCCCCGCTCAGACCTGACCGTGTTCTCGGTGCGCAACGGCCAGCACGGCACGGTCGAGCTGACCCCCGAAGGCCAGATCCGCTTCATGCCTGAGCAGGACTTCTTTGGGATCGCGACCTTCTTCTACACCGTCCACGACGGCGCGGGCGGCTATACGGAGGCGATGGCCACAGTCGATCTGGCGCCGGTCAATGACGCGCCGATCGTGACTGGCGAGGACTTCCGTGGCAATGAGGATGAGGTAGCGACCTTCACTGCGGCCAGCTTGCTTGCCAACGACCGGGATGTGGACGATGCACAAGCCACTCTTACGCTGGTAGCGGTCGGCAACGCCCAGCACGGCGAAGTGCGTCTGAACGCCGACGGAACCGTCAACTTCATCCCGGACGCGGACTACTTTGGCGCCGCAAGCTTTGAGTACACCGTGTCGGACCCGCTCGGCGCCATCACCACCGGGCGGGTGGACATTGACTTGGCCCCCGTCAATGACGCTCCGCGGCTGCGCGACGATGTGATTGCGAGCAACGAGGACACCGCGCTGACGATTGACGCTGCCGCACTGATTGCCAATGATGCGGATGTGGACAACCCGCCCGAGGCGCTTTCTATCACCCGCGTCAACGGCGCCACGCACGGTACCGTGTCGCTGAACCCGGATGGGACCATCCGTTTCGTACCCGATCCAAATTTCTTTGGCGATGCCAGTTTCACGTATGAAGTGAGCGACGGTGTTGGAGGCGTCTCGACCGCCATGGCGACTATTCATGTGGCTCCAGTCAACGATGCGCCGATCGCCAACGACAATATCGTGGACGGACGCCGGGGGGTGGCCATCACGCTGACCGCGGCGGCGCTGCTGGCGGACGACTTCGACATCGACAACCCGCACGGCGCTCTGCGCATTGTGGGCGTGTCCGGTGCCGAGCACGGCACTGTGCGACTGAATGCGGACGGCTCGGTGACCTTCCTGCCGGAGCCTGGCTTTGGCGGCTACCCGGGTGCGCAAGGCCACTTCACCTATACCATCTCCGATGGCGTTGGCGGCTTTGCCACGGCGACCACGACCATCAACCTGGAGAAGATCAACACGACGCCGGTGGCGGTTGATGACGGTTTCTCGGGCTACGAGAACACGCCGTTCGTCATCAATACGGCGCAGTTCCTGGCCAATGACGCGGATCCGGACGGCGACGCGATCACGGTCACCCAGGTTGCCAATGCGCAGCACGGTACGGTCGAGATTCAGGCCGACGGCCAGGTCCGGTTCACGCCTGACCGCGACTTCTATGGGCAAGCGTCCTTTCAGTACCTGGTGTCCGATCCCTACGGAGGGCAGACCTGGGCCACGGCCTTCCTGCATGTTGAGCATGTGAACAAGGCGCCGATCATCGAGGCCGTCGAGTATGGTCGCGCCATCTTTGGATATTACGACGGCCCCCCTGTCGTGGTGGGCAAGGCTGGTCCGGGTGCAGGTGCCGGCTCCGCCGGGCAGTACATATACAGTGATGGCCCTGTCTTCCAGCCAGTCTATGACGAAGCACTGGCCTTGTCGCTGGCCTTGCAAGGCCGGCTGTTTGATGCTGGCCGGCAGCCTTATGCACCATCGCATTATCAGAATGGCATGCTCAGGCCACTGGCACTAGACCAGATGGATGGCGACGGCTTTGTAGCGATGGGAGCGAATTATGACTCAGATCGCGTTCTTGTCCCCGGTAACGATCCCCGAAGAGAAATGGGCCGGGTCATTGCCTACGATCCGGACGGCGATACAGCGGCCATTGTCATATCGATTGTTCAAGCGCCCCAACACGGTTACGCCTACGCCAACACCTATCGGGAAACCGAACATGGCTTTGACCACGTAGGTGAGCTAGTCAGCCGCTATGCCAACTGGCAGTACGAGAGCCATGCGGGAGACCCTTACACCGGTGCTGACCCCTTCACCATCCGCATTACCGATGCACAAGGGGCATCCATGGACGTGGTGATCAACGCTACCCACAAGGGCACCAACGCTAGCGGGGGCTACACGCCTCTCGTGATGGACCTGAATGGCAATGGCGTGGAGTTGCTCGCGGCGGATCAATCCAACGTCAAGGCAGACGTGAATCACGACGGCCAGGCCGAACAGATCGGATGGGCCGCCGCGACCGATGGCGTAATAGGGTTCGATGCCGACGGTGATGGCAAGGTCACCGTGGAAGAGACGCGCCTGACCAATTTCGCACCCGGCACGCAGACTGACCTTGAGGCGCTGGCCACCTTCGACACCAATGGCGACGGCAGGATCAGCAAGGAAGACGCTGCCTGGAGCCAGTTCAAGGTGGTGCAGGACGTCAATGCCAATGGTGAGTTCAGCGAGGCCGAGCACAAGACGCTGGATGAGGCTGGCATCGCCTCCATCGCACTCCAGCGTCAGGGGGAGGCCCACCTCGATCATGGCAACGTTGTGTTTGGCACGGTGGAGGTCACGCACACCGATGGCAGCAAGAGCGAGGCTGCCGACGTGATGTTTGCCGGCAAGGACGTGCCGCTGCCCGGCTTCGCCCTGTACCTGGAAGAGGTCCAGCAGGGAATTGCGCCGAACGAGCCGATCGATGCTGCCTTTGCCGCCGATGCCGTGGCACAACTGCTCGCCACCGCCGAGACACCGTCTTCAGCTTGTCCCTATCCGCCGCACAGCGCGGAAGCCGTGCAATGGAGTTGCCTCCAGTGGAACAAGCTGCTGACGACGGCCGATGGGTCCCAGGCCCCCGGCGGCTTTGTCCCACCGCGCGAGGACACCCTTGCCGAAATGATGGATCGCGCCGCACAGGCCAGCGCGGTGGACTTGGGCATGGGCCAACCATCATGACCTTGATATTCGACATATAAAGGCTCGCAGTCACTGAGCCTGGAAGTAAGAAAAAAACTATCCCGCGGGGGAGAAACGCGCCACCCGCCGGGAACGCTTGATTTTTTGATGGGATAGAACGATGAATGCATTGCTTTGGGCTGTGATGGCCCTGGCATGGGGGCGGCCATGAGCTCGAAGCCAACCCTGCCCAATCTTGGCATGCTTGCCGTATTCGCACGCCTGCATGAGGTCAAGGCCGATCCGGAGGGCCTCGCGCGCCGCTGGGACGTGCGTGAAGACTTTGACGCCAGCCGGCTGTTGTGGGGCCTGGACGACCTTGGCTTCGACGCCAGGTTGGTCGAGGGCGGCGTGGACAAGCTGCGCCGCGCAGCACTACCTGCGCTGGCCCTGACCCGCAGCGGCCGGGTTGTGCTGCTCGGCAAGGTGGATGCCGATGCCCTCCACGTGCAGCGGGACCCGGACCAGCCGCCGCAGGCAGTGCCCGCGGCGGCCTTCGCGGGCGAGTTCGCCAATACCTGGATCGAAGCCAGCCGCAGCGTGGCATCCCTGACCGATGGCACGGCCAATGCCGGTGTCTCGGCGTTCGGCTTTGGCTGGTTCTGGCAGGCCATCAAGAAATACAAGGCCGAACTCACGCAAGTGTTGCTGGCCTCGTTCGTCGTGCAGATTTTTGCACTGGTGACGCCGCTTGCCTTTCAGGTCGTGATCGACAAGGTGCTGACCCACCGCTCGCAGGCGACGCTGGTCGTGATGCTGGTGGCGCTGGCTGGCGTGGCGCTGTTCGAGGCGATGCTGACTGGCTTGCGCCAGTACCTGCTCTCCCATACGACCAATCGCGTCGATGTCGAACTGGGCGCGCGCCTGTTCCGGCACCTGATGCGCCTGCCGATGTCTTACTTCAACTCGCGCCGCGCCGGTGACGTGATCGCGTCGATGCGCGAACTGGAGACGGCGCGCAACTTCCTGACCGGGCAGGCGCTGACCGCCTGGCTGGACCTGTTCTTCGCGATGGTGTTCCTGGCGGTCATGTTCTACTACAGCCCGCTCCTGACCATCATCGTGATCTGCTTCCTGCCGATCTTCCTTGGCGCGTCGTATGTCATCAGCCCGATGCTGCGCAAGCAGCTGGAAGACAAGTTCGCGCTGGGCGCCGACAACCAGGCGTTCCTGGTGGAGACCATCGGCGCGATGGAGACCCTGAAGGGTCAGGCGGTTGAAGCCAGCTGGCAGCGCCGCTGGGAAAGCCGGCTGGTGCGCTACGCGGTGGCCGCATTCGAATCGGGCCATACCGGCAACTGGACCAACCAGGTCATCAATCTGACCAGCAAGGTATTGACCGTGGTGCTGCTGGGCGTCGGTGCCATGCAGGTGATCGACGGCAACCTCACCGTGGGCGGGTTGATCGCTTTCAACATGCTGTCGGGCCGGGTCAATGCACCGATCATCAAGCTCTCGTCGCTGTGGCAGGAGTTCCAGCAGATGCGCGTGGCGGCCAAGCGCCTGGGCGGCATCATGGACACGCCGACCGAGGCGGGCCAGTTCTCGGACCAGACCCAACGGGCAGCGATTCAGGGCTTTGTCCGCTTCGACCGCGTCAGCTTTGCCTATCAGGCCGACGGCGCTGAAGTGCTGTCGGATGTCTCGTTCTCTGTTCCCGCTGGGGAAGTCGTGGGCGTCGTTGGCGTGTCTGGTGCCGGAAAGACGACACTGATTCGCCAGTTGCAGCGCCTCTACTCACCCACTGGTGGCAGGATCACGATTGACGGAATCGACCTGGCGACAGTGGACACGGCCTGGCTGCGTAGCCAGGTAGGCGTGGTGTCGCAGGATGTCGCGCTGATGAACATGTCGGTGCGCGACAACATCGCCATCTCCGATCCGGGCCTGTCGCTTGAGGCCGTGATGGCAGCTGCCGAGTTGGCCGGAGCGCACGGTTTCATCAACGCCTTGCCCCAAGGCTACGACACCGTGATCGGTGAGCGCGGCAGCCTGCTGTCGGGCGGCCAGCGAGCCCGTATCGCCATCGCGCGGGCGCTTGCAACCAACCCGCGCCTGCTGTTGCTCGATGAGGCCACCGCCAGCCTGGACTACGAGTCCGAGCGGGTCATCCACGACAACCTGGAGAAGATCTGCGCGGGCCGCACCGTCTTCATCGTCGCACACCGCCTCTCCACGCTGCGCCTGGCCGACCGCATCCTGGTGCTCGATGGCGGGCAGCTTGTCGAGCAAGGCCATCACACTGAACTGATCACTGGTGCGGGCAAGTATCGCGCTTTGTTCGAGGCGTCGCGTGTGCTGGAAACCCTCACTATCAAGCACAAGGCCCCGGTACAACCGTTGCCGGGAGCCGCCCATGTCTGAACCGATGAAGCCTGACCAACAAGCGGCAGCCGATGCTTTTGCTACTGCCGCCATGGGCATCGCCAACCGCCGTCCGGCGCGCATGGCACGGATCGTCGCTGGCAGTATCTGCGGCATGGCCGTCCTTGCACTGGTCTACGCCACGATGGCGAAAATGGACGTGGTGGTCTCCGCGCAGGGCAAGGTGATTCCGTCGGGCAAGTCCAAGGTGGTGCAGCCGCTCGAAGCCGGCATCGTGCGCGAGATCCATGTGCGCGACGGTGAGAAGGTCAAGGCTGGCGCCGTCCTGGTCGAACTCGACCCGACCACCACTGCAGCAGACCGTGACCGGCTGCAGCGCGACCAATGGGAGGCCGTAGCCGGGGTGCAGCGGCTGACAGCGCTTCTCGACGGCAAGCCAGCCATGCCGGCCGTCGAAGGCTTGCCTGCGGATATTGCCCGGACGCAGCAAGCGCTGCTCACCAGCGCGCTGGCCGAGCAACGCGCCAGGCTGGCGGCGCTCGACGCCGAGATCGCCCGCAAGCGTGCCGACCGGGACGGGGCCGCCGCCAGCCTGGAGCAGATCCGTGCCAGCCTGCCGCTTGTCACGAGGAAGAACGACATGCGCGAGGAACTGGTCAAGACCGGGCATATCGCCGAGACCGGCCTGATCGAGACGCGGCTGGAGCTGATCAACCTCAGGAAGGATCTGGCGTTGCAGACCAACCGGCTGGCCGAGGCCGGCGCGGGCCTGAACGCCGCACAGCAACAGCGCGCGCAGGCGGTGGCCGAGTTCAGTGCGCGGCATGCGGCGGAACTGGCCGAGGAAAGCCGCAAGGCTGCCACGGCCGAGCTGGAACTGGTCAAGGCCACGCAGCGGCGTGACCTGCAGACCCTGCGCGCACCGATCGACGGCATCGTCCAGCAACTGGCGGTGACCACCGTTGGCGGCGTGGTGACCCAGGCGCAGCCGGTGGCGATCGTGGTGCCCGAGAACACTGCGCTGGAAGTGGATGCTCAGGTGCAGAACAAGGACATCGGCTACGTGAAGCCCGGCCAGCGCGTCATAACCAAGGTGGAGACCTTTGACTTCACCCGCTTCGGCTACATCGAGGGCGAAGTGCAGTGGGTGGGTACCGACGCCATCAATGATCAGAAGCTGGGCCCTATTTATCCAGTGCGCATCAAGCTCGACACGATGGCCACGCCGAACTCGGTCAATGGGCGCAGGGGCGCGCTTACCCCCGGGATGAGCGTGACCGCCGATATCCGCGTGGACGAGCGCCGCATGATTTCCTACTTCCTGTCGCCGCTGATGCGCTACAAGGATGAAGCCTTGCGGGAGCGGTGATGGCACGCATGCATGTTTTGAGCAGCGCTGCTGTGGCTGCGCTGGCCGCGGTCGGCGCGCTTGTCCCGAGCCAGGCCAGCGCCATCGACCTGCTGTCGGTCTACCGCATGGCACAGGGGAGCGACCCCACCTTCGAGGCATCACGCTACGCGCTGGAGGCCGGACGCGAGAAGCTGCCACAGGCTCGCGCCGGCGTGCTGCCCTCGATCAACCTGAATGGCAACGGCAATCGCCAGGACGGGCAATCGAGCTTCGCGGGCAGTCCGTTCACGGACCGCAGCGTGAATAGCTGGGCGTGGAACTTGCAGCTGTCGCAGCCGGTGGTGCGTGTCGCCAACTGGATCGGCGTGGCACAAGCGGGTGCACAGGTCGAGCAGGCCGAGGCACAGTTCGCGCAGGCCGAGAGCGACCTGATCCTGCGCACCTCGCAGGCCTACTTCGATCTGCTGACCGCGCGCGACAGCGTGACAGTTGCCCGGGCGCAATTGCGGGCCGTGGAGCAGCAGCGCGTGCTCGCCCAGCGCCGCTACGACGTGGGCGAGGCCACCATTACTGATGTGTATGAGTCGCAGTCCCGCCACGACCTGGGGCGCTCGCAGCTGGTGCAGGCGCTCAACGACCAGGAAGCGAAGCAGGCGGAACTCGAACGGCTGGTCGGGCCATTGCCCGAGCCTGTAGCGGGCCTGAAGGCTGACGTGACCCTGCCGGGTCCCGAGCCGAAGGATGTCAATGCCTGGATGGGTCATGCGCGGGAGAACAACCCGGTAGTGCGCACGCAGTTGGCAGCGGTCGAAGTTGCCGAGAAAGAGCTGTCCCGGAACCGCGCGGCGCACTTGCCGACGCTGGATTTCACGGCTGGCTATGGCAACAACTACACCTCGGGTTCGATGACCTCGCCCGCGGACATCGAGAACCGGGTCAAGTCCGGCACCATCGGGCTGCAGCTGACAATCCCGATCTACCAGGGCGGCGCCGTCAACTCGCGCGTGACCGAGGCGATCGCCAATCGATACAAGTCGCGCGCAGAGCTGGAAGCGGCGCGGCGCCAGGCGGCGACGCAGGCACGGCAAGCTTACGGTGGTGTGACGAGCGGCCTGTCCCAGGTCGAGGCGCTGACTTCCGCGGTCACGTCGAGCCTGGATTCGGTCAACGCGAACAAGATCGGCTACCGGATCGGCACGCGCGTGAACATCGACGTGCTCAATGCCGAACAACAACTCTTTGCGGCGCAGCGTGATCTCGCGAAGGCACGCTACGACACTATCCTGCAAGGCATGCGGCTGAAGGCGGCGGCGGGCACTCTGACTGAGGTGGATGTGCAGAGCGTGAATGCGCTGCTGACCAATAACGCACAGCAGGAAACGCCGGCAGTGCCCGCCATGCCCGCTGCTGCCAGCATGAAACAATCCAGGACGAGTATCCAATGACTATCCCGACCGACAACGAACAGCTGATGAAGTTTGCTGCCGAGCAAGCGCAGCGCGTCATCAAGAAGATCCCGCTGCTGGGGCCGGTGTCGTGGCTGATGATGAACAACCCAACCACGCGCCACAATTTCTTCGCTGACCTGGAATGGCGCGTGATGCCGCCGCTGATCCTGGAGCAGGCCAAGCTGTATATGCGGGGCGAAATGCCCACGGCCTTCGTGACCTGGGCCTATCTCTCCGACGCTGTGGTCGAGCGGTTTGCCAAGCCGCCATACCAATTGGCGCCCGGAGATTGGAAGTCGGGCGACAAGGCGTTCCTGATCGACGTGTTCGCCCCCTACGGCGGGGCCAAGGACGTGCTGGCTGATCTGAGGGCGACGGTATTCAAGGGCAAGGTGCTACATCAACTAGCACCGGAGGGCGAGCGAACGATGCGCGTGCTGGAGGAGTAAGCCGCAGCGGGCCGGTGGCCCGCCTACCGCGTCACTATTCCGCCCGAATATCCGCCCGCGCCGCCACCGCCCGCATCTCCGGCAATTCCTTCTCCACCCGCGCCTTCACCGCCGCGCCATTGCCATAAGCCGGCGTCAGCGCCAGTTCGACCATGCGTGCCTTGGTAGCCGGCGCGTTGGCGACGTCGGCCAGGGCCTTCTCCAGTTTCTGCTGTACTGGCGCGGGCAGGCCCGCGGGTGCCAGCAGCGCGAACCACGTGCCCATCTGGAAGCCGGGATACCCGCTCTCCGCGACAGTCGGCACTTGCGGCAACGCCGGCAGTCGCTGCGGCGACAGCACCGCCACCGGCCGGATCTTGCCGCCCTTGATCAGCGGCAGGGTCGCCACGACGGTATCGACGGCGACCTGCACCTGGCCGCCGGCCAGCGCGGTCAGGCTGGGGGCGCTGCCGTTGAAGGGGACGTGGACCATGCGGATGCCGGTGGCGGACTTGAGCATCTCCGCGCCGAAATGCACCGAGGAGCCGGCGCCGAACGAGCCGTAGGAGAACTTGTCGGGGTGGGCCTTGGCCTGCGTCACCAGATCCTTGAGCGAGGTGATCTGCGTGTCCGGATTGGCTACCAGCACCAGGCTCATGTCGGCGACCAGGCCCAGCGGGGTGAAGCTCTTGATGGGGTCGTAGCCCAGATGCTGGCGGATCGCGGGGTTCAGCGTCAGCGTGGTGCTGGCCGCCAGCAGCAGCGTGTAGCCGTCGGGCGCGGCCTTGGATACCTGGGTGGCGCCGATCACGGTGCTGGCGCCGGGCTTGTTCTCGACCACCACCGGCTGGCCGAGCTTTTCGCCGAGGCCGACTGCCAGCAGGCGGCCCAGCACGTCAGTGGCGCCGCCTGCGGCGAAGGGCACCACCAGCCGGATCGGGCGGTCCGGCCAGGATTGGGCCTGCGCGGCGGCGGGCGTTGCGGACAGCACCGCGGTCAGGGCGGCGGCGCAGGCGAGAAACGGCTTCTGGGGCATTGCGGTCATCGTTGGCACTCCTGCCGGCAGTTGTAGGAATAGAAGGCAATCGGAAGCAATACGAAGCGGGGCCGGGACCAGCCGAAGGCTCAATCGAGCCAGGGGCTGCGCACGCGCGAGAAGCCGCCGCCCTGGTCATAGGCATGGCCGAGCTGCAGCACCGCGGCGTCGGCCTGCGCCGGGCCGATGATCTGGATGCCGGCCGGCAGGCCCTGGGGGCCGAAGCCGGCGGGTGCGGCCAGGGCGGGCAGCCCGGCCATGGTGGCCGGCACCACGACCTGCATCCAGCGGTGGTAGGTGTCCATGTCGCGGCCGTCGATGGCGTGCGGCCAGTCCCAGTCGGCATCGAACGGAAACACCTGCGCGGCCGGCAGCACCAGGTAGTCGAAGCGCTCGAACAGCGAGCGCAGTGCCTGGTACCACGCGCTGCGCTCGCACAGGGCTTCGTACACGCGCGTGCCCGGCAGGGCCAGGCCGCGCTCGATCTCCCATGCGGCCTCAGGCTTGAGCAGCGCGCGCTTGGCCGGGTCGTGGTACAGCGCCGCGTTGGCGCCAGCCACCGAGAAGCTGCGCAGGTCGATCCACGCGTGCCACAGTCGCTCCAGGTCGAACTCGGGCAGCGCGGTGTCGACGGTGCAGCCGAGCGTGCGCAGGTGCGCGAGCGCCTGTTCGCAGGTATCGAGCACGCCGGCTTCGGTCGGCAGGTGGCCGCCCAGGTTGCCCAGCCAGCCGATGCGCACGCCGGCCCAGTCGCGTTCGGGCGGCAGCGTGAAGGTGCCGGGCGCCTCGGTGCGGTGCGTCAGCGGCAGGCGCGCATCGAAGCCGGCCTGCACCGACAGCAGCAGGGCCAGGTCCGGCACGTTGCGCGCCATCGGGCCGGCCACGCTGAACTGCTGGAAGAAGACCTCGTCGCCCGGGCCGTGCGGCACGCAGCCGACCGAGGTGCGCAGGCCATACACGTGGTTGAACGCCGCGGGCGTGCGCAGCGACCCCATCATGTCAGAGCCATCCGCCACCGGCAGCATGTGCAGTGCCACGGCCACCGCGGCGCCGCCGCTGCTGCCGCCGGCGGAGCGCGCCGGGTCGAGGGCGTTGCGGGTGGTGCCGTAGACCGGATTGTAGGTATGGCCGCCCAGGCCAAACTCCGGCGAGTTGGTGCGCCCGACGAAGACCGCGCCGCCGGCGCGCATGCGCTCGAAGATCACGGCGTCGGACTCGCTGACCTGCCCGGCGAAGATCGGCGAGCCCTTGGTGGTGACCATGCCCGCGGCCGGGCTGATGTCCTTGGGCGCCTGCGGGAAGCCGTGCAGCGGACCGCGGCTGGCGCCGCGTGCCAGTTCGGCGTCGAGCCCGGCGGCCTGCGCGCGCAAGGTGTCGCGCTCCACCGGCGCCACGATGGCATTGACGCGCGGGTTATGGCGGTCGATCTGGCCAAGGAAGGCATCGAGCACTTCCACGCACGAGACCTCGCGCGCATGGATGGCGCGCGACAGGGCGACGGCATCGAGTTCGGTGATGGGATTGGGGGTCTGGGTGGGCGCCATGGCTCGGGTGTCTCCTGTGGTGTCGGGAAAAAGCATACGGGCGATGCATGGTTTCCCGCAATCGATGATTTTTTCAAATATCCTTGCGTAAAACGCAAACCAGCCCCGGAGCCGCCCATGCTGTCGCATCGCCTGCAGGAAACCTCGCTGCGCTATTTCCTGGAGGTGATACGCAGCGGCTCGCTGACCGAGGCGGCGCAGCGGCTGAATGTCACCGTGTCGGCCGTGAGCCGCCAGGTCGCCGCGCTCGAAGCGTTGCTCGGCGTGCCGCTGTTCGACCGCCGGCCGCGTGGCATGGTGGCGAGCGCCGCCGGGGAGTTGCTGGCAGCCTATGCCCTGCGCGGCGCGCTGGAAGCCGATCGGGTGGTGTCAGAGATTGCCGCGCTGCAGGGCCTGCGCCGGGGCCGGGTGCGGGTGGCCAGCTCGGCGGGGTTTGCGATCGAGTTCCTGCCGCGCATCATTGCCGAATTCCGCCAGCGCTATCCGGGCCTGCAGTTTCATGTGCGCGTGGCGCCGCCGGCGGAGGTCACCGGCATCGTGCTGCATGGCGAGGCGGACATTGGCATCACCTACAGCCGCGCCGCGGAGCAGGGCATCCGCGTGGAGCACCGGCAGCCCGCGCCGGTGATCGCCATCATGCGGCCGGACCATCCGCTGGCGCGCTTTCGCAGCGTCACGCTGGCCCAGATGCAGCCTTATCCCCTGGCGCTGCCGGAGGGCGACAACACCGTGCGCCAGCTGTTCGACATCGCTTGCGGCGAACGCGGGGTGGTGTTCGAGCCGGTGCTGGTGACCAACCACTTCGAGACCCTGACCAGCTTCGTGCTGCATGGTGGCGGGCTGTCGATCTCCGGCGCCGTCACCGTGGGCGACAGGTTGCGCCGCGGTGAACTGCATGCCGCCTCGATCCGGGAGCGCGGCATGCGCAGCCGCGCGGTCGAGCTGCAGACGCTGGCCGGCCGCACATTGCCTGAGGGTGTACGTGCGTTCCTGGGGTTTATCCGCGAACGGCTGGCGGCAGAGGTTGGCGTGGCGGGCGCCTAGGCCGTTCTCGGCCTGGAGCGCCCGCCACCGTTGGCGTTATCCGCGCCAGGTGCTGCCGGTCACATCGCTGGTGCTGCGGGCTTCGGGGGCCTCGCGGCGCACGCGGATGTCGTTGTTGACTTCCTTGACGCCGTAGGTGCCGTCGGCCAGGTCTTCGATATAGAACTTCTGGCCGCGGTCGCGCACGGTGCCGGTCAGTGACACCACGCCTTCGCTGACGTCGACGCTGACGTCGCTGACGTCAACGCCGCGCGCGTAGCTGAGCTGCTCGCAGATCTGGTCGCGGATGCGCTCGTCGCTGCGCTGGTAGCCGCGCGGGCCGGTGCGGCGTTCGGAGCTGCCGAACCAGTCGCCCACGGCTTCGCCGATGCGGCGGCCCAGGTTGTAGAGCACGCCATGCGAGCCTTCGCGCTCGTCATCGGGGCTGTCGGTTTCCCAGCCGCGGCGCTGCGCATATTCCCGGTAGCCCGGGCTGTGGCGCCGGATTTCATAGCGCTGCTTCTCTTCCCAGTCCTCGTGCGGGTCGACCCAGTAGCGGGTGTCGCTGCGCAGGTCGCTGAAGTGGGTGTCATGGCCGCGCGTGCGCGGCGATTCACGCGGATCCCGTGCGCGTTCGGCGCTGCGGCGCCACTGGCGCTCGGCGTTGTCGTCGTCGCGTTGCCACGCCTGCGGGTCGCGCCATTCGCTGGCACGCTCCCAGCCATAGCCGCCGTTCAGGCCGTAGCGCAGGTTGCTGCCGTAACGCTCGCTGGACGGGTGTTCCGGGTACCTGCGGGCGCCGTACACTTCGTTGAAATCCCGGTCCGGGCGGGCAGGGTCGCCGTAGCTGGTCTGGCCCGGGGCCATTTGCTGGCGCCGACGCCGCGCTTGCCAGCGCTCCTGTTCGGATTCAGGTTGCCAGTCATCGTCCTGCCATGCCTGGCGGCGTTGGCGCGCGTTGCGCGCATTGCGCTCATCGTAGTAGTAGCCCATGCTGTTTTCCTGACAGTGTGCGTGTGGCGCCATGTGCGGGCGCACATGCCGTGCGCGAACCGCTGGCGGGTAATCAGGAAGGGGCAAGATTCGTACCGTGTGGAGGGGTGCCCCGCGGACGGGGGTTTGCGGCACTTTGGCGTGCACTACCGTGCAACGGTTTCAGAGCTTGTAAGGGATGCAGGGCCGGACGGGCGTGCCGTGCCGCAGGATCCACATGATGTGGGCAGGGGGACGCCAAACGCATAGCCTGGGGCGAGGCGGCCATTCCGCCGCCCGTCGCCGCCTTTGGCTGGTTTACTTCGTGCTGCTGGTCTTGGTCGACTTTGTCGATTTGGTCGACTTGGTGGTCGTGGCTGCCTTGGCGGGAGCGGCTGCGCTGCCGGCAGCTGCCGTGGTATTGGCCGCTGGTTCGATCTTCGACTTGCTGAACGCGAAATAGCATTCGGTATTGCTGCTGTTGGCCATTTCCGAATCGCGCGTGGCCAGCACGCCGGTGACGTTGACCTTGTCCCCGGTCTGCAGGTTGCTGATCTTCTTCTGGTTGACCATCAGCGCGTCGCGCATCAGCGCCTTGCCGGTGCACTGCGGATTGACCGAGTCCTTGAAGTAGACGGCGATGGTGTCGTCCGACTTGCGCAGGCCATCCACCTTGGTGATGCGGGACACCGTACCCGATACCAGGATTGCCTGCGAATCCCACTTCTTCTTCGCGGTGATTTCGTTCTTCTTCCAGTCCGACCAGATATCGCCCAGCGAAGCCGGCTTCGGATCCGCCAGCATGCGGAAGTCGCCGCTCAGCACGTCGCCGGTGCCGTCGAGCACGCCGCTGATGGAGGACATCGCGCCGTCCATCGATTCACACCCCGCCAGCAACCCGGCCAGCGCCAGCCCTACCACCAGTTTTCCCGTCTTCATTTCTTTTTTTCTCCAGGTCCGCCAGCACCCTCGGCTGACGCCGGGGCATTGTATTCGTACAGCCTGCAAAATCCAACAGAACTGGCAAAAACGCTCTATTTCCAGAAAAAATGGGGGTGGTATCCCCCGAACGGGGCTATCCGGCCACGGGCTCAGGAGCCGGCCGGTTCGGCGCCTCCCCAGAATATGGGATGGGCAACGGCGCGCGGCCATGCGATGAGTCAGGGGCGGCTGACAAGCGCGGCGGCGTTTACCCTGAAGAGAGCCGCCCGGCCGTCCCATGCGCGGGCGGATATGTCAGAATCCGCCGTCGTACGCGGCACAGCATGCGGCAGGACGGGCAGCAAGACTGGCCGGACAACCAGCAGCACAGCGGGCGGCACAACGGCACGGCTCGGGAACACAGGCATGGCAAGCACAACAAGAGTCCTGATCGTCGAGGACGATCCCGCGGCACTGAGCCGGCTGGTGCAGGCCGTCGAGATGCATGCGCCGGCCACCGTGGTGGCAGGCTGCACCGCCAGCGCGGCGGAAGCGCTGGCCTGGCTGGCGCAGCACCAGCCCGACGTGCTGCTGTGCGACCTCGGCCTGCCGGACGGCAGCGGCATTGACGTGATCCGCGCCGCGCGCGAGCGCTATCCCGCCTGCGACTGCATGGTGGTCACGGTGTTCGGCGACGACCAGCACGTGCTGGCCAGCATCGAGGCGGGCGCCATCGGCTACCTGCTCAAGGACGAAACCACGGACCGCATCGCCGCCTCCATCGGCGAACTGCGCGCGGGTGGATCGCCGATGAGCCCGCTGATCGCGCGGCAGGTGGTGAACCGGCTGCGCGGCGCGCCGGCCGAGGCGGTTGCGCGCGATGCCGCGGCCACCGGCGCGGTGGTGCTGTCGGTGCGCGAGAACGAGATCCTGGACCTGATCTCGCGCGGCTATACCTATGCCGAGACTGCCCGCTACCTGGGTCTGAGCGTGCATACCGTGCAATCGCACATCAAGAACATATACGGCAAGCTGGCGGTGCGCTCGCGCGGCGAGGCCGTGTTCGAGGCGGCCAAGCTGGGCCTGCTCAAGTCCTTGTGACCCCACCCCATGCTGCATCGGCCGCGCCACCTCCGGACCGTGCTTGCCGTGCTGCTGGCATGGGCCTGCCTGATGCTGCCCGGCATGGCGGCAGCCGCGGGCACGATGGAACTGGCCGCGGCCACGCGCTCGGCCACGCTGACCGACGGCACGGCGCTGCCGGCGCTCCCGCTGACGCTGCCTGACTACTGGGATCGGGAGCAGCCGGGCAAGTCCGGCACGCTGGTCTACGAACTGCGCTTTGACCGCAACTGGCCCGCGGCTGACCCCGGGGGGCTGTTCGTGCCATGGGCCGGCGGCAGCTACGAGGTGCGCCTCAATGGCGTGCTGATCGCCGCCGGGGGGCGCCTGGACGCCCCCTCGTCGGCGCTGGCCAAGCGCCCCTACTACGCGGCCGTGCCGCCCGAACTGGCGCGCGCGCACGGCAATCTGCTGCGCATCACCGTGGCGGCGCGCGCCTACGCGCGCTCGGGCCTGCTGCCGGTGACGGTGGGCCCGGCCGCTGAAGTGCGCGCGCAGTTCGACCAGGCCTTCCGCCTGCGCGTGGTCGGCCCGCTGATTGCGGCGGTGCTCAGTGTCGTGCTGGGCGGCCTCGCGCTGCTGATCTGGTGGCGCCAGCGCGATCCGCTGTTCGGCCTGTACGGGCTGGCCGAGGTCGCCTGGAGCGTGCGCCTGCTCGACTACTTTGTCGATGACCTGGCGATTCCCGCGGAGTTGCGCAGCTATGTCGTCGCCGCCGCGCGCGAGGTATTCCTGGGCGCCATCGCCAGGTTCTGCCTGCTGGTGATCCGCGTGCCGTGGCGCTGGCTGCATCGCACCCTCAACGCCTACCTGTGGCTGGCGCTGCCGGTGATCGCGCCGCTGGCCGCCATGTCAAGCCACCCGATGGTCTTTCCGCTGAGCTGGCTGGTCAAGGTGGGCATCATCCTGACCGTGGCCGGCGCGATGGTATGGGGCGCATTGCGCCGGCCCAGCCGCGAGGCAACGCTGCTGGCCGCCACCGTGGGCGTGTCGGCGGTGCTGTTCCTGGCGGACTGGATCAAGGTCTGGCTGACCGGCGACTACTACTGGGTCCATTCCATGACCCGCTATGTGTCGGTGCCGTTCAGCGTGGTGATGGCGTGGATGCTGGTGGAGCGCTACACCAGCGCGGTGCAGAGCCTGCAGGACGCCAACCAGGTGCTGACCGAGCGCGTCGCGCAGCGCGAGGCGCAGCTGCGCGCGGCCTTCGCGCGCACGCAGAAGATCGCCGCGGAGGAGACCGCGCTGCGCGAGCGCGGCCGCATCCTGCGCGACATGCACGATGGCCTGGGCAGCCAGCTTGTCACCACGATCTCGATGCTGGAATCCGGCAAGGCCAGCTCGCCGGAAATCGCCGTGCAGGTCCGGCACGCCCTGGATTCGCTGAAGCTTTCCATCGACGCCATGCAGGACACCGGCGGCGACCTGGCGGCGGTGCTGGGCAACCTGCGCTACCGCCTGGGTCCGCGCATCGCCGATGGCGGCCTCGATATCCACTGGGAGGTCGAGCGCCTGCCCGCGCTGGCGCATTTCACCGCGCGCAAGGTGCAGGAGCTGCAATACCTGCTGCTCGAAGGCATCACCAACGTGCTGCAGCACGCGCGGGCAACGGCCCTTACCGTGACCGCCCACGCGGACATGGACGCACAGGTGATCCGGATCACGCTGGCCGACAACGGCCGCGGCTTCGACACCGGGGCCACGCGCGGCGGGCGCGGGCTGCGCAATATGCACGTGCGCGCGGCGGCCATCGGCGGCCGGTTGCAGATCCGGTCGGCGCCGGGCAGTACGGCACTGACGGTGGAGGTTCCGCTGGCGCCGGGAGACGGCGAGGAGGCCGGCACGGACGGCGAGGGGCTCGCGCCCGTCGCGTAGAGGGCCGGGCGGCGTGGCCCTCAGCGCGCGCCACGCAGACCTTTGTGCGCATCGTCGAGGCCGGCAGCCTGTCGATCGCGGCAGCGCAGCTGCAGACGACCCAGCGCACCGTCAGCCGGCGCCTGCAGACGCTGGAGCGGCTGCTCGGCGTGCGCCTGCTGCAGCGCTCCACGCATGCGATGAAGCTGACCGAGGACGGCGAGCGCTGCTATGAGCGTGCCAAGGAACTGGTGGCCGACTGGACCATGTTCGAGGCCGACGTGCGCGGGGTCGGGCATGCGCCGGCAGGCACGCTGCGGCACGCAGTCGCAGGCGCGCCACGGCATCGCATTCCAGCCGCGCATGAGCACGGACAGCCTCTACGCGCTGCATTCGGCGACCCGGCTGGGGCTGGGCGTTGCCGTCGGCTCGGCCTGGATCTTTGCCGACGACATTGCCAGCGGCAGGCTGCTGCACCTGCTGCCGCAGTGGCAGGCCGATCCCTTGCCGATCTACCTGGTCTACCCCCATGCGCGCTTCTATCCGGCGAAGCTCAGGTTGTTTGTCGAAGCCATGCGGCAAGCCATTCCCACGCCGGGTATGGTCGCGAGCCCGGGTCCGCGCCGGCGCGAGCGTGGCGAGCGGACCCGTTGTGCATGAGCGTGCTCAGGGAGGCTCGGAAGACGCGCGGACCATGCCGCACATGGCAATGGCGGACCGGCTGGTGACCGGTCAAGGGCGCAAGGCCGGAATGGCCGCCGTTATCCCCTGCCCGATACCCCACACGTCTTCGGTGCACGCGGGTAGGCAGCGGTGCCGACACTGCCCGTAACCCGTGCCTTCTGCCCCACTTCAGCGCGTTTTCTGCACTGGATTTGCGCATTATCAAGACCTTCGCAATCCGTGCTTCAGGCCTGCAAATCAAGGCCGATAGGAGGAAAACCAAGCCAAGTTCCGCGACCGCCATGACTCCCATTTTCCTTCCCGCCGAGCGCCTGATGGCGCGCCTGAATATCAACCGCAAGCTCGCGCTCATAGCCGTGCTGTTCCTGGTGCCGCTATGCGGCGCCATGTACGTGGTGCTGAGCGATGCGGCGCGATTGATCCGCACCACCGGCGATGAAGCGCGGGGGCTCGCCGTGGTCGGGCATGCGCTCGACTTCATGCGCGAGACCCAGGTCCGGCGCGGCGCTGCCAATGCGGTGTTGTCGGGCAATACAGCCTTTCGTGCCACCTTCGATGCGGCCGACAACAAGGCCGCGGCCGGCCTGGCGGGGCTGACGCGCAGCATCGCGGAAAATCCTGCCTTCGAACTGGCAGCGGGGGCGCGCAAGCTGGAGCAGGACTGGCAGCATCTGCGCGGGCTGGGCCTGGACACCACGGCCGGGCCGCTGTTCGAGCGCCACAGCGCGCTGGTGCGGCAGACGCAGGTGTTTATCGGCGACTTGGCCGAGCGCTCGCAACTCGCACTGGACAGTGAAGCGGGCTCGTACTACCTGATCAACCTGCTGGTGGGACCGATGCCGCGCCTGGCTGAGCTGAGCGCGCTGGCGCGCGGCCGCGGGGCCGGCATCATCGCTCAGGGCGGCTATGCCGATGCCGCGCAGCAGGCGGGCCTGGGCGCGCTCGCCGAGCAGATCCACGACGGGCTGGAAACGGTGCGGCGCGACATCGCGCGCGTCGGGAACGCGGCACCGGCGTACCGGCCGCGCATCGACGCCGCGCTGGCGCGGCTCGCCGCGATGGACAACTTCCATCGCACGCTCAAGGTCCGGATGCTGGGCGCGACCGGCATCGACATCGATGCCAGGACATATTTCGACGAGGCCACCGCGGCCATCGAAGGCGTGGCTGCCGCCAACAAGGCGTTTGCCGAGGTCGCGGGCGCCATGCTGGCACAGCGTGTCGCGGTGCAGGAAAGGCAGTTCGTGTTGCTGGCGGGCATTGCGCTGGTGACCGTGGCCGCCGCGTTCTACCTGTTCATCGGCTTCAGCCGCGGCATGCGCGGCGACGTGCGGCAGGTCGCTGAGATGGTCGAGCGCATCAACGCGGGTGACCTGACCCTGCGCATCGCGGTGCGCGGGCGCGACGAACTGAGCGAGATCAAGCGGCACCTGCTGTCGCTGGTGGACAGCTGGCGCGCGCTGATCGGCGACACCAAGGCCGGCGCGCACAACGTGCTGGCGGCGGCGGGCGATATCGCGCAGGGCAATATCGACCTGTCGCAGCGCACCGAGGAGCAGGCCTCGTCGCTGGAGCAGACCGCGGCCAGCATGGAGCAGCTGACGGCCACCGTGCAGCAGAACGCCAGCAATGCCGGCCAGGCCAGCGAGCTGGCGCGCGAGGCGTCTGACGTGGCGCGCGCCGGCGGCGACGCGGTCGGGCGGATGCAGCAGACCATGCAGGAGATCGAGGCCGATTCGCGGCGCATCGTCGACATCATCGCGGTGATCGACGGCATCGCCTTCCAGACCAATATCCTGGCGCTGAACGCGGCGGTGGAGGCCGCGCGCGCGGGCGAGGCCGGCCGCGGCTTCGCGGTGGTGGCGACCGAAGTGCGCGGGCTGGCGCAGCGCGCCGGCAGCTCGGCCAAGGAGATCCGCACGCTGATCTCGCAATCGGCGCAGCGCGTGGCGTCGGGCAACACGCTGGCGCTGGACGTTGCCGCGACCATGGAGAACACCGTTGCCGCCATCGGCCGCGTGACAGCGATGATGGATGAGATCAGCCATGCGTCGCGCGAGCAGAGCAGCGGCATCGCCCAGGTCAACCAGGCGGTGACGCAGATGGACCAGGTCACGCAGCAGAACGCCGCGCTGGTGGAGGAGGCCGCCGCGGCGGCGCAGTCGCTGCAGGAGCAGGCGCTGCATATGCAGCGGGCGGTGGCGGTATTCCGGACCGAAGCGCAAGCCTAGTCCGCCTCGCGGTGCTCAGCGCCGGAAGATCCAGATCACGACCGACACCAGCACCGACACCAGGATGCAGGTCGTGATCGGAAAGTAGAAGCTGAACCCGTCCCGGACGATATGGATATCGCCGGGCAGCCGCCCGAGCGGCAGCTTCGACAGCCAGGGCCAGGCAGCGGCGGCTGCGATCAGCAGGCAGCCAAGGATGAGAAGCACGCGTTGCATGATCGGATGGATTCGGTTGGGCCGGCGGCTTGCCGCGCCGCGTGTCCTGAGACGTTGGACAGGCACGTCGCCGCAGGATTGCATCGGCTCGGCACGCCGGGGGCGAGACTATAGGTCGTGGGTTTCGGAATGTAAATTGAGAGTTGGCGCTCTTTACATGAAATTTCGTTATGCCGCACGGCTAGTCTGCTAGTAAATTTCACGACCAGCCGGTTTCCTGATAGAAAGCACTCTCCGCTTACCCAGACGTTCAATCTGGTTCCACAAAAATGGCCCGTTCCGGTGAAAGCCCCCACGCCGGACGGCCAATTTCCCGCCGGGTTAACGCTAATTCTGGGTCGCAATGCCTGCTGCCTAAGATTTCGTTCAATTGGAGAACATCAGTTCGCAATTAGAACAAAATCGCATGTCCGGCCTGCAGGACGGCTAGTGCGATTTCCAGGCAAACGGAGACAGAAGTGCAACATCCCACCGAAACCAAAGGCGGCGTCGCAGACGTCCAGGCCTTGATCGACGGCCAGCGGTTCACTGGTTACCAGTGGCTCATTCTTGGCCTGTGCTTCCTGATTGTGGCCGTTGACGGCTTCGATCCGCGGCAATGGGCTATATCGCGCCGGCGCTGGTGCAGGACTGGGGGATCGAGAAAGCAGCCCTCGGGCCCGTCATGAGCGCGGCCCTGTTCGGTCTTGCCTTCGGTGCGATCTTCGCCGGTCCGCTGGCTGATCGGGTCGGCCGCAAGAAGGTGCTGGTGCTGTCAGTCTTCTTCTTTGGCGCCTGCAGTCTCGCCACCGCGTTTGCGCCCACGCTGGGCTGGCTCACGGTCTGGCGCTTCCTGACCGGCCTTGGCCTGGGCGCCGCCATGCCCAATGCCGTGACGCTGACATCGGAGTTCGCGCCGCAACGCCGCCGTGCGGTGCTGGTGAACACCATGTTCTGCGGCTTTCCGCTGGGTTCCGCGGCCGGAGGCTTTGTCGCCGCCGCGATGATTCCGCACTTCGGCTGGCATAGCGTGCTGCTGCTTGGCGGCATCGTGCCGCTTGCGCTCGCGCTGTTGCTGGTGGTGCTGTTGCCCGAGTCCGTGCGCTACATGGTCCTGCGCAAGTATCCGGCCGACCAGATTTGCAAGGTGCTGCGGCGCGTGACCGGCGCAGACCTGCCCGAAGCCAGCACCTTCATCATCGGCGAGCAGGCCCCTGCGACCCGATCCGCGATCGGCACCGTGCTGGCCCCCGGCTATCGCCTGGGCTCGGCGATGCTGTGGTCCACTTACTTCATGGGCCTCGTCATCTTCTACCTGCTGACGAGCTGGATGCCGACGCTGATGAAGGACGCCGGTTTTTCGATCCAGCACGCGTCATTCCTGACGGCGCTGTTTCCGCTCGGTGGCGGCATCGGCACCATCGCGGCCGGCTGGTTCATGGACCGCTTCAATCCGAACAAGGTCATCGCCATCACCTACGCCGCAACCGGCGTGCTGATCTACGCAGTAGGCCACGGCACCGGCAGCCAGGTGCTGCTGGGCGTGCTGATCTTCCTCGCCGGTACGGCCATGAACGGTGCCCAGTCTTCGATGCCTTCGCTGGCCGCGGCCTTTTACCCGACGCAGGGCCGCGCTACCGGCGTTGCCTGGATGCTTGGCATCGGCCGCTTCGGCGGCATCACCGGTGCGCTGCTCGGTGCCGAACTGCTGCGCCTGCACCTTGGCTTCGACACGATCTTTACGCTGCTCACCGTGCCGGCGTTCCTGGCCGCCGGTGCACTGCTGGTGAAGCATTTCAGCAGCCGCCCCGCGGCTGCCGCCGACTCGGACTCGGTCAATGGCAGCGCAAGCGTGGCAAGTCACTGAGCGGCATCAGGCTGGGCCGCGGCGCGAATGCAGTTCGCCAGCGCCTCGGCCATCGGTGTGAGCGTGCGGTCGCCGTGCCGCAGCAGGCCGATCGGTTCCTCGGTGCCCTGCGTATCGATCGGCAGCAGCGCCAGCTCCCCCTCGGATACCGCGCGCCTGGTTGCGGAGAGCGGCGCGGCCCACACGCTGTCGCTCTGCCGGGCCAGCAGCCGTCCGAGATAGGCGTCCGAGGTTTCCACGCATCCGCCCGGCAGGGGCAGGCCGTGCCGGGCGAGCAGGCTTTCCGTGTTGTGGCGGGGAATCGAGCCCGCGGCCGGAATCACCAGCGGCCACGCCAGTGCGTCAACCAGGGTTGGCCGCGATACGGCGGCGAGGGGATGCCCGGGACGAACCGCCAGTGCCAGCGAGTCCGGGCCCAGGGACTCGAACCACAGGCTCTCCATGGCCACCGGGTCATCCATCCGGCCAATGACCAGGTCGAGCACATCCGCCTTGAGCTGGTCGATAAGGTTGCGGTTCATGCCGGTCTGCACGGCAAGGCCGACTTCGGGATGCGCGGCGCGAAAACGCAGCAGGGCGTCGGTCAGCACGGCCGGCACCACGCTCGGCAGCGCACCCAGCCGGATGCGCTCTTGCGGCAGTGCATCCGCGCCGGCCATGCTGTCCGCCGCGGCATCGATATCCGCGAGGATGCGCAGCGCGTGGCGCAGGAAGCGCGTGCCGGCGGTGGTCAGTTCGGTGCCGGCCCGCTGCCGCACCAGCAAACGGCTGCCGGCCAGTTCCTCGAGCTCGCTCAGTGTCTTGGAGACGGCCGGCTGGGTCAGGCCCAGGCGTTCGGCGGCGCGGCCCAGGTGCTGGGTCTGCGATACCGCCACGAAGCAATAGAGGTGCCGCAGCCGCACGCGATTGCGGAAGATTTCGAGCGCGGGAGGTGCCTGTGGTTTCATGCCTAAAAGTTATCGTATTTCGATGTAATCTTAATTTACATGACTTTATGTGCTGTTTAAAGTCAAACCATTCCAATGACAAGGAGACTGCGCGATGACCCGTCTTGCCCAGTACCGCCGTCCCTACTGGGACACCCAACCCGAATACCGCTTCGATCCCTATGCCTCGACGCAGAAGCGCTCGCCGGGCCAACCGCTGGTTGCGCTGCCGCAGTCGCTGTCTGAAGTGACCGGTCCGACCTTCGGCGCCGAGTTCGTCCGCGAAGGTGACAACGACCTCACCGCCGGCAACGGCGGCGAGCCCATCGGCGAGCGCATCCTCGTGACCGGCCGCGTGCTCGACGAGAACGGCCGGCCGGTGCCGAATGCGCTGGTCGAGGTCTGGCAGGCCAACGCCGCCGGCCGCTACCTGCACAAGCGCGACCAGCACGACGCCCCGCTCGACCCGCATTTCTCGGGCGAGGGCCGCGCCGTGACCAACGCCAACGGGCACTACCAGTTCAAGACCATCAAGCCCGGCGCCTATCCCTGGCGCAACCACCACAACGCCTGGCGGCCGCAGCACATCCACTTCTCGCTGTTCGGCAATGCCTACGCCACGCGCCTGGTGACGCAGATGTACTTCCCCGGCGATCCCCTGCTGCCGTTCGACCCGATCTTCAACTGCGTGCCGGACGAGAAAGCGCGCAACCGCCTGATCGCCGCCTTCGACTGGGAGACCACCCAGCCCGAATACGCGCTCGGCTACCGTTTCGATATCGTGCTGCGTGGCCGCGATGCCACGCCGATGGAGTAAGACCATGCTTTACGCCACCGCATCCCAGACCGTCGGCCCTTATCTCCATATCGGCCTGAGCGGCCTGAACTGCGCCGACCTGACCGCCAGCGCCCCGGAACTGGCAGGCCAGCGCATCGTGATCGAAGGCCGCGTGACCGACGGCGACGGCGAGCCCGTGCCGGACGGCATGGTCGAGATCTGGCAGGCCAACCCTGCCGGCCGCTACCGCCATCCTGAAGACACCCGCGAACTGCCGCTGGTGCCCGGCTTCACCGGCTTCGGCCGTGTGCCGACCGAGGCCGACGGCTCGTTCCGCTTTGTCACCGTCAAGCCGGGCGCCGTGCCGGGCCCGGACGGACGGCCGCAGGCGCCGCACATCATGGTGTCGGTGTTCATGCGCGGCCTGGTCAGGCATGTGGCCACGCGCATGTACTTCCCGGACGAAGCGGCGGCCAATGCCGCCGATGCCGTGTTGGCGCTGGTCCCCGCCGAGCGCCGCGGCACGCTGGTTGCCAGCGATGCCGGCAACGGTACGCTGCGCTGGGACGTGGCGCTGCAGGGGCAGGCCGAGACAGTGTTCTTCGACATCTGAAGACCCCGCTGCCGGCAACAGACGCATAATCGGGTGGCCGTCGATGTCACGGCCACTCACGCTACCCATCGCCCCCAATGCCAACCGCTTCGCGTCTCACCGATCCCATGTCCGGCAGCCCGGCCGTGCTGGACATTTTCTCCGACGCCGGCACGGTGCAGCGCATGCTTGCCGTGGAGGCCGCGCTCGCGCGCGCCGAAGCCGACAGCGGCGTGATCCCTGCCGCGGCCGCTGCCGTGATCTCCGACGTCTGCCGCGACCCCGGCATCATTGACCGCGACGCGCTTGCGCAAGCCGCGGTCGCCGCCGGCAATCTCGCGATTCCCTTCGTCAGGCAACTGACCGCCGCCGTGGCCGCGCGCGATGCCGAGGCGGCGCGCTTTGTCCACTGGGGCGCCACCAGCCAGGACATCATCGACACCGCACTGGTGCTCCAGGCCGGCGACGCGCTGCGCGCGCTGGATGCCGACCTGGTGCGCCTGGGCGCAGCCTGCGCCGCGCTGGCTTCGGCGCATCGGGCCACGCCGATGGTCGCGCGCACCTGGCTGCAGCATGCATTGCCGGCCAGCTTCGGCCTCAAGGCCGCGGGCTGGCTCGATGCGCTGCGCCGCGATCTCGGCCGTCTCGATACCACCCGTGTCCAGGCCCGCGTGCTGCAGTTCGGCGGCGCCGCCGGCACGCTCGCCAGCCTTGGCAATGCGGCACCAGCGGTGACCGCCGCGCTGGCCCGCGAACTGGACCTGGCCGCGCCCGTGCTGCCGTGGCACGCGCATCGCGACCGCATGGTCGAGATCGCCACCACACTGGGCATGATGACCGGCACGCTCGGCAAGATGGCGCGCGATATCTCGCTGATGATGCAGACCGAAGTGGCGGAAGTGGCCGAGCCTGCCGGCCCCGGCCGCGGCGGCTCCAGCACCATGCCGCACAAGCGCAACCCGGTCGGCTGCGCGGCGGTGCTGACGGCCGCGGTGCGCGTGCCGCCGCTGGTGGCGACGATGCTGGCGGGCATGGTGCAGGAACATGAGCGTGCCCTGGGGGGTTGGCAGGCCGAGTGGGACACACTGCCGCAGATCGTGACGCTGGCCGCCGGCGCGCTGCGCCAGATGGGTGAGGTCGTGGCGGGGCTGCAGGTCGATGCGGCGCGCATGCGCGCCAACCTCGGCCTCACCCATGGCCTGATCCTCGGCGAGGCGGCGATGCTTGAACTTGGCAGCAGGATCGGCCGGCTGCCGGCGCACCATCTGGTGGAACGCGCCTCGCAACGTGCGGTGGCCGACGGCACCAGCCTGCGTGACGCGCTGGCCAGTACGCTGCAATCCGACCCGGCCCATGCCGGCCTGCTCGATGACGCCGCGCTGGATCGCCTTGCCGACCCCGCCAACTACGCGGGCCAGTCCGCGGCCTTTGCGGACGCTGCCGTGCAGGCCTGGCAATCCGCACTGGTGGCGCGCCTGTCCTGAAACTGCCCTGAGCCCGGAACTATCACGACGCGCCGGTCACGCCGCCGGCCGCGCCCCCAAGGAGACTGCATTGCCCTACCTCGACCACGCCGGTGCCCGGCTCTTCTACACCGTTGACGGCCCCGAGTCCGCGCCGGCCATCCTGTTCTCGAACTCGCTCGGCACCGACCACACCATGTGGGAGCCGCAGGCCGCCGCGCTGGCAGGGCGCTTTCGCGTGGTGCGCTACGACACCCGCGGCCACGGCCGCTCGACCGCACCGGGCGATGCCTTTACCGTGGCGCAGCTCGGGCAGGACGTCATCGCCATCCTGGATGCGCTGGGGATCGGGCAGGCGGTGTTCTGTGGCCTGTCGATGGGCGGGCTCACCGGGATGTGGCTGGGCATCCATGCGCCGCAGCGGTTCTCGCATATCGTGCTGGCCAATACCGCCGCGAAGATCGGCAATGCCGACGGCTGGAATTCCCGCATCGACACCGTGCTGCGCGAAGGCATGGCCGTGATGGTCGCGCCTTCGGTCGAGCGCTGGTTCACGCCGGCGTTTGCCGCCACGGCGGAGCGCGCGCTGGACGGCCTGCGCGATGTGCTCGCCGGGCTCGATCCGCGCGGCTATGCGGCCAGTTGCGCGGCCGTGCGCGACGCCGATTTCCGCGAGTCGGTGGCGTCGATAACGGTGCCCGTGCTGGTCATCGCCGGCAGCCAGGACCCGTCAACCAGCGCGCAGGAAGGCCGCGCGCTGGCCGACGCGATTCCCGGCGCCCGCTTTGTCGAACTGCCCGCCGCGCATATTTCCAGCTTCGAGCAGCCCGGCCGCTTCACGGCAGCGCTGCGCGATTTCGTGCGCGGCCGGCTGCCGGTGACCGATGATCATGCGCGCTACGACGCTGGCCTTGCCGTGCGGCGCGAGGTGCTGGGCAGTGCGCACGTGGACCGGTCGCTCGCGCGGCTGACACCGCTCAACGAGGAGTTCCAGAGCCTAATCACTCGCTATGCCTGGGGTGAGATCTGGACGCGCGAAGGCCTGCCGCGGCATACGCGCAGCCTGGTGACGATCGCCATGATGGTGGCGCTGAACCGCGCGGAGGAGCTTAAGCTGCATCTGCGCGCCGCCGCCAACAACGGCGTGACGCGCGACGAGATCAAGGAGGTGCTGCTGCAGGCCGCGATCTATTGCGGCGTGCCGGCGGCGAACTCGGCATTTCACCTGGCCGAGGAGGTGTTCGCCGAAATCGACCAGGCAGGCTGAGCGGTCAGCCCGCCGCATCCGCGGGCGGTGGCATCGCAAATGCCGGCAGCCGCGCACGCCCCGACTGCCGGAACTCAGTCGGCGCCTGCCCTACCAGCCGCGCAAAGAAGCGCGAGAAGTAGGCCGCGTCAGCGAACCCGAGCGACAGTGCGATGTGCTTGACCTCCAGGTCGCTGAACAGCAGGTCGCGCTGCGCCTCGGCCAGCACGCGCGCGTGGATCATCTGCAGGGCCGACCGCCCGCAAGCCTGGCGGCACACGCGGTTGAGCTGCGTGGGTGTGATGCCGATGGCGCCTGCATAGTGCGTGATGTCCTTGTGCTCACGATAGTCGGATTCGAGCAGCTGCTGGAACAGCCGGAAATGCCGCGCGGGCCGGCTGTCGCTGCGCGCCGCGGCTGGCGCGGCGGCATTGGCCAGCCGCGCGATGCCGATCAGCAGCAGCGTCAGCAATGCCGACAGCGACGCCCCGCGCCAGGCGGACACAGCTTCCACCTCGCCACGAACCAGTGCCAGCGTATCGGCCAGCGCGTGGCCCCGGCGCACGCGGTCGTGGCGCGGATCGGCGAACAGCGGTAGCGCATCCGGCACACCCGCCAGCAATGTGCGCAGGTGGCTGTCGGTCATGGTCACGACCATGCCGTCGGTGTCCGGCGTGAAGACAAAGCCGTGGATGTGCCGTGGCGGCATCGTTACCAGCGAACCGCTGCGCAGCCGTTCGCGCCGCTCCTCCAGCAGGGCTTCGCCGGCGCCTGAGTGAATGTACAGAATTTGCAGGAATCGATCATGCCGATGGGGCTTGATCTCCCATCCGTGCAGGCGGCTGCGTGCGGCAATGGATTCGAAATGAAGCTGGTTTTCCAGCAGTTCTGAGGGATTGATGCCATACAGCGAGTACGTCGGGACAGGTTTCACGGTGGCTTAGGTGTTTACCATCGATGTTCCGATTGTCCTGTCATTGGTTCGATCTGTCCATTCCTTGGCGGGTCTGCGCCGACTATCTTTAGCGGCAGAAGACCGATACCCACAAGGAGACAAGACATGCGCACCCAGGTTGCCATCATCGGCGCCGGCCCGGCCGGCCTGCTGCTCGGCCAGTTGCTGACACGCGCCGGCATCGACAACATCATCATCGAACAACGCAGTCCCGAATACGTGCTTGGCCGCATCCGCGCGGGCATCCTGGAGAGCGTCACCGTCGACGCGCTGGAACGCGCCGGCGTGGCCGGGCGGCTGCATGCGGAAGGCCTGGTCCACCACGGCATCGCCCTGTCGTACGGCGGGCAGCGCCATCATATCGACCTGCATGCGCTGATCGGGCGCAGCGTCACGGTGTACGGGCAGACCGAGGTCACGCGCGACCTGATGGATGCGCGCCGCGCCGATGACACCCCCACCGTCTATGAAGCGCAGGAGGTGAGCGTGCACGGTTTCGACGGCAGCACGCCGTCGGTGCGCTATCGCAAGGATGGCGCCATGCACGAGGTGGCCTGCGACTACATCGCCGGCTGCGACGGTTTTCACGGCATCTGCCGCGAGAGCGTGCCGGCGGCGGCGCGGCAGGTGTTCGAGCGGGTCTATCCGTTTGGCTGGCTGGGGCTGTTGTCGGAGACGCCCCCCGTTGCCGATGAGCTGGTCTATGCCAGCCATGAGCGCGGCTTCGCGCTGTGCAGCATGCGTTCGCGCCACCGCAGCCGCTACTACGTGCAGGTGGCGGCTAGCGAGCGCGTGGAAGACTGGTCAGACGAGCGCTTCTGGCAGGAGCTGCGCAGCCGGCTCGATCCGCAGACGGCAAGCGCGCTGGTGACCGGGCCCAGCATCGAGAAAAGCATTGCGCCGCTGCGCAGCTTTGTGTGCGAGCCGATGCGTTTTGGCCGGCTGTTCCTGGCGGGCGACGCGGCGCATATCGTGCCGCCTACCGGGGCCAAGGGGTTGAACCTGGCGGCCAGTGATGTGCTGGCGTTGTCCGAAGGCTTTGAAGCCCGTTACCGCCATGCCGATGCCAGCGGCCTCGATGGCTATTCCGCGCGTTGCCTGCAGCGTGTGTGGAAGGCTGAGCGTTTCTCGTGGTGGATGACTTCGCTGTTGCACCGGTTTCCGGATGCGGATGCGTTCTCGTTGCGGATGCAGCAGGCGGAGCTGGACTATTTGGTGGGGTCGGAGGCTGCGTCGCGGGTGTTGGCGGAGAACTATGTGGGGTTGCCGTATTGAGCTGAGTGCACTGCGCGATTGCTGACAGCATTCGCATGCTGTGGGTGTGCTCCCCTCTCCCGCAAGCGGGAGAAGGGAGCACACAATCGGGTCCCCAGAACTCGGTAGAACTTGCCGGAAGCCGACGCTACGCGGCCAGCGAGCCGGCGTCCGACACCACCGCTTGCACCGCTTGCAGCGTGTCTCCAACCACCTCACCCACCAGTACCACGGCCGGGCTGGCCAGCCCCTCCGCGAGCGCTTCGGCGAGCGTGCCGAGCGAGCCGGCCCAGCTGCGTGCCTGCTCGCTGCCGGCATGCATCACCACCGCCGCCGGCATGTCGCTGCGCATCCCCGCCGCCAGCAAGCCGTCGCGGATCGCCGCGAGCCGGCTCATGCCCATATAGATCACCAGCGTGGTGCCGCCACGCACCAGCGCCTGCCAGTCGGGCGAGCCGTGCGCGCTGGTATGGCCGGTTACGAAGGTCACGCCGTGGCAGTGCGCGCGGTGCGTCAGCGCAATCCCCAGTGCCTGCGCGGCGGCCATGCCGCTGCTGATGCCATTGACGATCTCGACGGCCACGCCGTGGCCGCGCAGGAAGGCGGCCTCTTCGCCGCCGCGCCCGAACAGCAGCGGATCGCCGCCCTTGACGCGCGCCACGCTGCGCCCGTCCAGCGCATGCTGCAGCGTCAGCTGCTGGATGCGTTCCTGGCTGACCGAGCAGCGCCCGCCGCGCTTGCCGACCCACTCAACATGGGTGCCGGGACTGGCATAGCAGGACATCTCCGGCGCGACCAGGTCATCGACCAGCCAGACCTCGGCCGCGGCCAGCGCGCGCATGGCGCGTACCGTGACCAGGTCCGGGCTGCCGGGGCCGATGCCGACCAGCCAGACCTTGCCGGGTTTCAGGGGGGGGGTCATCTCGGGCTCCTGCAATGGGGGGCATCACCACGCCGGCTCAGTGGCTGGTGCCGGCCGAGCGCGTGGTCTTGTTGAAGACGTTGTACTTGCCGATGGGCTTGTCCATCGGCAGGCGCCTGACCTCCTGCAAGGTGGCCGCGTCGTAGACCACGATGGCGCCGTCGCGCTCCATCAGGCTGACCAGCGCGTAGCGCCCGTCGCGCGTGAATTCGACGTGGGCAGCGGTGCGCCCCGGGCTCGGCGTGACGCTGCCGACCACCCGCAGGCCTTGCTTGTCGATCACCTGCAGCGTGTCGCGCTTCGGGCTCATCATGGCGTCGGCCCAGGCGTAGGGGGTGTTTTCATGGCTGCGCAGGAAGAAGCCCGGACCGTTGGTCGGTATGGTGGAGACCGTGTGCCAGTCCTGCATGTCGATCACCGTGATGCGGCCTTGCCCGAGGTCGGGCGAGGCCATCACTTCACGGCCATCGCGCTGCCAGGTGATGCCGCTGCCCAGGTGCGGCATGCCGCCAAGCGCAAGCGCCGCGACCTTGCGGCCCTGCAGCAGGTCGATCACCTGGCCGCCACCCTTGCGCGAAGCGCCCAGGATATGGCGATAGGACTGATCGAAGAAGAAGTCGTCGAGCACGTCGTCCAGCACCACCACGCGCGGGGCCAGCGCCGGCAGCGGCGCACCGGCCGCATCGGCATACGGAATCTCCCAGACCTCGGCGATATCCTTCAGCGCGGCAATAAAGCTGTGGCGCGGCGCGGCGTCGTAGACGGCGGAGACGCGCGAGGCCTCGCCATTGCGCCCCTTCACGTCGATCACCCGCGCCAGCGACAGGTCGTCGGCATTGAGCAGCACCAGCGTGCGCGGCAGCGTATTGCCGGCCAGCACCCAGCGGCCATCATCGCTGACGGCGACGTTGCGCGTGTTCACGCCGACCCGGATCTCCGCCACATAGGCCAGGTTCCACAGGTCGTACTTGCTGACCCAGCCATCGCGGCTGGCCAGGTAGACATAGCGGCCGTCGCGGCTGAACTTGGGGCCGCCGTGCAGCGCAAAACGGGTGGCAAAGCGATGGACCGGTGCCAGCCGGTCCCCGTCGAGCACGGTCATATGATGGCTGCCGGCCTCCACTACCACGAACAGGTTGTGCGGATCGGCGCTGAACACCGGCCGCGCCGGCAGGCTGCCGGGGGCGTGGTGGACGATATGGCTGGCGCGGATGGCCTCCGCGTTCCATTGCGGCGTGGCTGCGGGTGCCGTGCGCAGCCAGCGCGCCAGGGCCTTCAAGTCAGGCTCGGCCAGCGTGGCGGCGAATTCCGGCATCTGCGTGGCGGCGCGCCCATCATGCAGCACCTGGTCAAGTTCGCCGGCGCGCAAGCGCTCCAGGCTTTCCGGCAGCAGCGCGGGGCCCATGGCGCCGAGGCGGTCGGCGCCATGGCAGGCGGCGCAGTGCTGGCTGTAGAGCGCCGCGGGGTCGGCGGCCATGGCGGCCTGCGCGGCGCCGGCAAGGGCCAGGGTGACCAGCCATCGGAGCACAGTCTTCATGCCGCGACCTCCGTGCCCGGCGCATGCGCGATCTCGGCATCGCTCAGGTAGCAGCCCGGGTCTTCCGCCCAGGCGTTGCCTGTCAGCGCAAAGGCGCGCACCCGGGTATTGCCGTTGCAGATGGCGCGATATGCGCAGCCTGAGCAACGCCCCTGCAGCGGACGCGGCTTGCTGGCCAGGCCCGCCATCAGCGGATCGGCGCGGCTGGCCCAGATCTCGCCGAACGGCCGCTCGCGCACATTGCCCACGGTCACCTGCCACCACATCGTGTCGGGATGGACATTGCCGAGGTTGTCGATATTGGCCACGCCGACCCCGGTGGCGTTGCCGCCCCAGTGTTCCAGCCGCTGGCGCATATCCGCCAGGCGGTGCGGCAAGTGCCTGGCGATCCAGTACAGCAGGTACACGCCATCCGCATCGTTGTTGCCGGTGACGAAGTCGCCCGCATGGCCCTGCTGCGTGCGCTGCCAGACGTGGTCGAACAGCCAGTCGAGCGCGGCGCGGGTGCGCGCATGGTGCGCGTCTTCGGCGCGATGGCTGCGTGCACGGCCAGCATAGTTGAAGTGCGACAGGTAGAACTTGTCGATGCCCTCGCGCTCGGTCAGCGCCACCAGGTCGGGCAGTTGTGCCGCGTTGGCTTCGGTCAGCGTCATGCGCACGCCCACGCGCAGACCGGCCGCGCGCGCAATGCGCAGGCCCGTCAGCGCCTGCGCAAAGGCGCCGTCGCTGCGGCGGAAGCGGTCGTGCGTGGCGGGCAGGCCGTCCACGCTGACGCCGACGTAGTCGAAGCCCGCCGCCGCTAGCCGCGCGGCATGCGCTGCATCAAGCAGCGTGCCGTTGGACGACAGCGACAGGTGGAAGCCGAGCGCGCGCGCCCGTGCGGCAATCTCGTAGAGGTCCGGCCGCAGCAGCGGTTCGCCCCCGGACAGGATCAGCGCGGGTACGCGCGCATCGCGCAACTGATCGAGCACGCGCAGCGCCTCGGCGGTGTCCAGCTCGCCCTTGAAGTCCGTGTCGGCGGAGGTGGCATAGCAGTGCCGGCAGTTGAGGTTGCAGCGGCGGATCAGGTTCCAGATCACCACCGGGCCGGCGGGCTTGCGCGGCGGCGGCACCGGGCCGGCATCGCGCAGGGCTTCCATGAAGCGGGACAGGCGGAACATGGGGGGGGTTTCCTATTGGTCTGGGCCGGGCGGCGGCAGGCGCAGCCCGGTTTTCTTGAGGATGCGGGTGGACCACAGCACGTCGTGCGCGCGGCAGGCGTCGCCAAGCAGTGCCGCGATCACGGCAACCTGCGGCGCGGCGTCTTCGCGGGAGCGCGCATGGACCATCGCGAACAGGTTGTAGGGCCAATGCGGCAAGTGGCGCGGACGGCAATAGCAATGGCTGACGAAGGGCAGGGCGCCGATGCGCTGGCCCAGCGTGTCGATGCACGCATCGTCCACGTCCCACACGGTCATGCCGTTGGCGCGCCAGCCCAGCCGGTAGTGGTTGGGAACGGCGCCGATACGGCGCAGCACGCCGCGCGCCTGCATCGCGGCGAGCCGCGCAATCACTTCCTGCTCGGTCAGGCCGAGTGCGCCGGCCACTGCCGCGTAGGGCGCCGGCACCAGCGGCAGTCCTGCTTGCGTGGCGCGGATCAGCGCCAGGTCGACGGGATCGACAGGCTCGGGCATCAGGCGGGCAGGTAGAGGTTGACGAAGAACTCGCGTTCCTTGGGGAACGGCAGGATCTCGACGCCGGCCGCCGCCGCAATGCGCGCGAGTACCGGCGCGACATCTCCCCGCCTCGCCACCGCCAGCACGAACCACAGGTTCAGGTGATGGGTGCGCGCGTAGTGGTGGGCGACCTCGGGGTGCGCGTTGATGGCGGCGATCACGGCGTCCATCCGTGCGGCGGGCGCATGGCAGGCGCACAGCACGAAGCTTCCGCCTGCGCGCTCGATCTGGTAGAGCGGGCCGAAGCGCGTCAGCACGCCCGCGGCAAGCAGTGCGCGCAGCCGCTCCAGCAGTTCGGTCTCGGTGATGCCGAGGGCCGACGCGGCTTCGGCATACGGATGCGGCACCAGCGGCAGCCCGCGCTGCAGCGCGTTGATGATGCGGCGGTCGAGCGGGTCGAGTGCGGCGATTGCACCGGTCATGCCGACACCTGCATGGCATAGCGTGTGCCGCGCTGCTTGTAGCAGCGCGTGCCGACCAGCACGGTCCCGGGCGCATGTTCCAGCCCGGCGGTGGCATGGATGCGCGCCAGCGCGGGCTGCAAGTCCTGCGCATTGCGCGCATGGACCATCGCAAACAGGTTGTAGGGCCAGTCGGGCAGCCGGCGCGCGCGGCGGTAGCACAGGGTCACGCGCGCCTGCCGGGCCAGCCGCATGCCGATGGCGTCCACGTGTGCGTCGGGCACATCCCACACGCACATGGCGTTGTGGCCGAAGCCGAAGCGCCCATGCTGCAGCACCACGCCCAGGCGCCGGATCACGCCCTGCGCGGACCAGCGCGTCAGCCGCTCCAGGACCTGAGGCATCGCCATCCGCGCTTGCGCTGCCAGTGCGTGGAACGGGCGCGGCGTCAGCGGCAGGCCGGCTTCCAGTGCGGCCACCAGGCGCCAGTCGTCATCGTCCAGGGCGACAGGCGCGGCGGGAGCGGCGGGAGCGGCCGCGCTGGCAGCGCGGCGGGCGCGTGCGCTGCCCGGGCGCGCGAGCGGGAAGCCGAGGTCGATGTGATACTCGCGGGCCATCGGCAGGTCCAGCGGCGCCAGGCCGGTCATGTCCCCGATCGACGCCAGCGTGACATCGAGCATGCGACGCTCGCGCGCACCCGCGACGAACCACAGGTTGTACGGGTGGCCGCTGCGCGCATAGTTGTGGCTGACCGCCGCGCAGGCGCTGACGCGCGCCGCCACGCGGTCCAGCTGGGCCGGCGGCACGGACAGCGCCGCCAGCGTGCTGACGCCGATCACGTTGGGCGCGAACACGGCGCCGACGCGGCTGATGCGCCCGCTGCCCAGGTCGCGCGCCAGCAGGCTCAGCAGCGTGTGCTCGCACAGGCCGAGCTTGCCGGCCAGCGCCTGGTAGGGCCGCGGCTGCAGCGGGAAATCGCGCTGCAGGGTGTCGTAGACGCTCAGTTCATCGTACATGGTGCCCCTTTACATGCCGAACCGTTGCGCGCGCACGGTGAAGAAGATGCCGCTGGGGTTGTCGGCGGGCAGCGTGGCAATTCGCGCCAGGCTGGCGGTGTCGTAGACCTCGACACGGTCGTCGTCGCGGCAGGACAGCCACAGCGCCTCGCCCTTGGGCGTGAACTCCATGTGCAGCACGCCGCGGCAGGGATGCAGCGTGCGCACCACCTGGCGCGTGGCGGTGTCGATCACCTGCACCGTGTCGTTGTGGGGGAAGGCGAAGTTGACCCAGACCTGGCGCCCGTCGGGTCGTGCCATCACAAAGACCGGCTGGCCGGCCAGGGCCACGCGCGCGGCCTGCTGCCAGCCGTTGGCGGGATCGGCCACCAGCACCTCATGACGGCCGATCGCCGGCAGCCAGGCCATGCCCTGGGCCATGGCCCAGCCGCGCAGGTGCGGCATCTTGTAGACCGGCAGCGGCGCGCTGCCGCGGCCGTAGCCGGAGAGCACGCGGCGCGACTGCAGTGGCGCCTGCCACAGGTCGACCAGCGCCAGGCCGTCCTCACCGAACAGCCCGGCCAGGTACCAGCGGCCGTCGGGCGTGGCCAGTCCGTCGTACGGCTCGCGGCCGGCGGGCAGGCGTGTCACCTGCGGCTGGCGCGGATCGCTGGCGTCGATGATCCAGACCTCGCCGGATTCGAACAGGCTGGCGGCAAAGCGGCGGCCGGGCAGGTCGGCCAGGCCCACCACCTTGGAGCGGCGGCCGTCATTGCCGATGGCCGGCAGCTCCGCCAGCGGCTCAAGCGTCTGGGCGTCGAACAGGCGGATGCCGCCGGGCGCGTAGTTCTGCGCGGCCACCACGCGGCCATCCTGCGAGATCGCGCCGCCGATGCTGTTGCCCGCCTGCAGCACGCGGTGGGTGATGCGGGCGCCGAGCAGGTCCACGCGCGTCAGGCCGCCGTCGCGGCCGAAGACATAGGCGTAGCGTGCATCGCGCGAGAACACCACGCTGGCGTGGGACAAATCGCCCAGTCCTTCCACGGTTGCCAGCCGGGTCATGCCGGTGGTCTCGACGATCTGCAGCCGTCCGGCGGCGCGCTCCACCACCACGCCCAGGTCGCCGGTGCCGCGCACGGCGCTGGCACAACCGGCCACCAGCGCGGCGGCAACGGTGGCGCACAAGGCCGCGGCCAGGCCGCGGATCAGTTGCCTTGCGGCGAGGCGGCCGGTGGCTTGCCGGCCTGCAGTCGATCGATCAGCCATTGGGCTTCATCCTGCGTCATGAAAGGTTGCCAGGGCGGCATCGCGGTGCCGGGGCGGCCGTACAGCACGGTGGCCACCAGGCCCTCGGGCGGCTTGCCGGACAGTGCCTCGCGCGTCAGCGGCGGGCCCAGCCCGCCGCGCAGCGTCATGCCGTGGCAGGCGCCGCAGTCATCGCGCAGCCAGTGCGCAAGCTGCGCCTGCCGGGCAGGATTGGGCTGGGCCGCCGCGCCGGGCGCTGCACCCAGCAGGGCTGTTGCCAGCCCCGCCAGTGCAGCGCGCCGCCAGGCGATGTGATTACGCATGGTGGCGCCGGCTCAGTACACGTCGTGCTGCGTGTTGTAGGCGTTGAACTTGCCGGTCGGGGTGATCAGGCGCTTGTCCTTGATCACGGTCTTGAGCGTGCGGGTCTTGTCGTCGACCACCACCAGCGCGGACTCGCCGTCCTTGGTGCCCCAGACCGAGAACCAGACCTCGTCGCCGGCCTTGTTGTACTCGGCCTGCACCACGCGCCTGGCGCCCGCGCCCTTGAGGTCGGCCCAGTCGGCGATCGGCAGCACCTTGTAGCCGGCTTCCAGGTTGCGCGTGTCGAACACCGCCACCGACTGGTTGAGCTTGGCGTCAGGGTTCAGCGGCGTGTCGACCCACAGGTTGGACGACTTCGGGTGGGTCTTGATGAAGAGCGAGCCCCCGCCCTGGCCCTTGATGGTCTGCACCACCTTCCACGCCTGCGCGGGGTGTCCGGCCGGATCGGTGCCGATCAGGCTGATGGTCTCGTCGCCAAGGTGGCTGGTGGTCCAGACCGGGCCGAACTTCGGATGCGTGAAGTTGGCGCCGCGCCCCGGATGCGGGGTCTTGCCCACGTCGATCAGCGCGGCCAGCTTGTTCTCCTTGGTGTCGACCACGGCGATCTTGTCGGACGCATTGGCGGCCACCAGGAAGTAGCGGCCGGTGGCGTCGAAGCCGCCGTCATGCAGGAACTTGGCTGAATCAATCGTGGTGGTCTTCAGGTTGGACAGGTCCGAGTAGTCGACCATCAGGATCTTGCCGGTCTCCTTGGCATTGATCACGAACTCCGGATGGAAATGGCTGGCGACGATGGCCGCCACGCGCGGCTCGGGGTGGTATTCGTTGTCCACGGTCATGCCGCGCGTGGAGACCACCTTGAGCGGCTTGAGCGTGTCGCCTTCCATGATCACGTACTGCGGCGGCCAGTAGGAGCCGGCCACGGCATACTTGTCTTCATAGCCCTTGTACTTGGAGGTCTCGACCGAGCGTGCCTCCATGCCGATCTTCACTTCGGCGACGATATCGGGCTTGGGCAGCCACAGATCGATCAGGTCCAGCCGCGCGTCGCGGCCGATCACGTACAGGTAGCGCCCGGACGCCGACATGCGCGAGATATGCACCGCGTAGCCGGTCTTGACGATATTGATGATCTGCTTGCTGTCGCCGTCGATCAGCGCCACTTCGCCGGCGTCGCGCAGCGTGACCGAGAAGAGATTGTCCAGGTTGTACTGGTTCATCTTCCTGGTCGGGCGCTGGGCCACCGGCAGGATGTCCTTGCGGCTTTTCTCGATATCGGCCAGCGAGTACTCGGGCGGGGTCGGCGGGTCGAGCTGGATATAGCGCGCCATCAGGTCGACTTCCTTGTCGGAGAGGTCGCCCGAGGTGCCCCAGTTGGGCATGCCGGCGGGGCTGCCGTACTTGATGAAGGTCTTCAGGTACTCGGTGCCGCGTGCGCGGGTGATGTCAGGCGTCAGCGCCTTGCCGGTCGCGCCCTTGCGCAGCACGCCGTGGCAGCCGGCGCAGCGCTCGAAGTAGATCTGCCGGGCGTGGTCGAACTCAGCGGCAGTTAGGGTGGGGATGGCGGCCTTCTGTTCCGCTTTCGGTTCTGCCTTGGTGGCTGCATGTGGCAGCCCGAGCCAGAGTGAGAGCGGCAATGCCGCGATTGCCGGGTACAGCCAGTTTTTTGCTTTCATGGGTGCCGTGGATCAGCGGTGAGGAAAGCGGTTTCGCGGTGCCCATGCCTGCGTGGCGGGCACCTGTCGTCATGTGGAAATCATGCGGACACACTGACGACATGGAATTGACTGGCATCAAACGACGGCGGTGGTGCGGGAACGAAGTGTGGGGTGGTTGATGCTTGTGGTTGCTATGGTGCAAGCGCACCGTGAAGGCGATGCGCTTGCAAGGGCATGCTTCAGGTCGCGCCCAGGCGGTCGCGCGTGCGCCTGGCCACGTTCGTTGTCCACGGGAACGCGCTCTGGTACTGCTGGATGAACTGCTCGATCTCGCCGCGCTGCCGCAGCGACAGGCCGATCATGTCCAGCCCTTCGATAAACATGCGGCGGTGCCGTGCCGACAGCTCGAAGGCGTAGTTGCCGGAGGGGGTGCGCACGCGCATCGCCCCGACATCGATGCTGATGGTGTTGCACGCGTCCGCGTCCACGTCGTTCATCAACTGCTCGATCAACTCGCGCGGCAGCATCACCAGCAGCAGCCGGTTGTTCATCGCGTTCGAATAGAAGATCTCGCCGAAGCTCGGCGCAATCACGGCGCGGATGCCGAATTGCTGCAGGCCCCAGACGGCGTGCTCGCGGCTGGAGCCGCAGCCGAAGTTGGCGCCGCTTACCAGGATGCTGGTGCCGGCGTACTCGGGCCGGTTCAGCACGAAGCCAGGGCGCGGCGCGCCGCTGGCATCGAAGCGGTGGTCGTAGAGGATGCCCTCGGCCAGCCCGGCCTTGTCGATCCCGCGCAGGAACTGCTTGGGGATGATCTGGTCGGTATCGAGGTTCTCGAAGCGGATGGCGGCGCCTTTGCCGGCGATGCAGGTGGGTTCAGGCATGGGTGATCTCCAGCTTGCGGACGTCGGTGATGACGCCGGTGACGGCGGCCGCGGCGGCCATGGCCGGGCTCATCAGGTGGGTGATGGCACCGCGTCCCTGCCGGCCCTCGAAATTGCGGTTGGTGGTGGAAGCGCAGCGTACGCCGTTGGCGAGCACGTCGTCGTTCATGGCCAGGCACATCGAGCAGCCCGGTTGCCGCCATTCAAAGCCGGCGGCGGTGAGGACTTCGGCCAGGCCCTCGCGCTCGGCCTGGGCCTTGACCGCGCCCGATCCGGGCACCACCATGGCCCGGACCCCGGCGGCCACCTTGCGGCCGCGCACCACGCTGGCCACCGCGCGCAGGTCCTCGATACGGCCGTTGGTGCAGGAGCCGATGAAGACGTGCTGGATCGGCGTGCCTGCCAGCGCGGCGCCCGGCTGCAGGTGCGTGTACGCCAGCGCGCGCTCGACCGAGCGCTGCTCGGCCTCATCGAGCTGGTCTTCCGGGAACGGGATCTGGCCGGACACCGGCAGCACCTGGTCCGGGCTGGTGCCCCAGGTCACGTAGGGCTCGATCTCGCTTGCGTCGAACACGAAGTCCATGTCGAACACGGCGTCAGCATCGCTTTGGAGAGTCGCCCAGTAGCCGAGCGCGGCGTCGCGCTGCGGGCCTTCGATATCGACGGCGCGGCGCAGCACATAGTCGGTGGCGACCGCGTCCGGCGCGATCAGCGCGCCGCGCGCCGCGGCCTCCACGGTCATGTTGCACAGCGTGAAGCGTGCCTCGACGCTCAGGTCGCGGATCGCCGATCCGCAGTACTCCACCACATAGCCGCGCGCACCCTGCGCGCCGATCGCGCCGATGATCCTGAGGATCAGGTCCTTGGCGGTGGTGCCGGCGGGCAGCTTGCCGTCCACGCGGATGCGCATGGTCCTGGCCATCCGGTAGACCAGCGTCTGGGTGGCCAGCACATGCTCGACCTCGGAGGTGCCGATGCCGAAGCCCAGCGCGCCGAGCGCGCCATAGGTGGTGGTATGGCTGTCGCCGCAGATCACCACCATGCCCGGCCGGATCATGCCGTGCTCGGGCGCGATCACATGCTCGATGCCCTGCAGCGTGTCGTTGGTGTCGAACAGCGGGATCGCGTGCCGCTCGCAATTGGCACGCAGGTTGGTGGCCTGCAGCGCCGAGGCCGGGTCCGCGATCACGCGGATTGCGCTGGGGTGCGTCGGGATGATATGGCTGACCACCGAGACGTTCTGGCCGGGCACCAGCACGCCGCGGTCCTGTTCACGCAGCCCGGCGAAAGCCTGCGGGCTGGTGTACTCGTTCATCAGGTGCAGGTCGCAGTACAACAGCACATTGTCGTCGTCGATCCTGGCCACGGTATGGGAGTCGACCAGCTTCTGGTATAGCGTCTTGGGGGTCATGGCAACTGCCTTGTCTGTCGTTATTCCGCGGTGATGCCGCGCTGCCTGATCAGGTTGGCCCACACGGGCATCTCCTTTTCCAGGCGCTGGCGGGCGGCCTCGGGCGTGGTCGGGGTGGGCTCGAAGCCTTCCTTGAGCATGCGCTCACGGGTTGCCTGGGCGGCCAGCGCGGTGTTCAGCGTCGCGTTCAGCTTGTCGATCACGGGCCTGGGCGTGCCGGCCGGGGCAAACACCATGAACCAGGTCTCGAAGGCATAGCCGGGCAGGCCCGCCTCGGCCGCGGTCGGCACATTGGGCAACTGCGGCGCGCGCTTGCTGCCGGTGACGGCGAGCGCCTTGAGCTTGCCGCCCTGCACATGCTGCTGCGCGGCCGAGATCACCGGGAAGCTCATGTCGACCTGGCCCGCGATGGTGTCGACCAGGGCAGGGCCGCCGCCGCGGTACGGCACGTGGACGATGGAGACGTTGGCCACCGACTTGAACAGCTCGGCCGACATATGGAAGGTGCTGCCGTTGCCCGCGGACCCGTAGGTCAGCTTGCCCGGCGTGGCCCTGGCAGCGGCGATCAGTTCCTGCAGGTTCCTGGCGGGCACGTTGTTGTTGACCACCAGCACATGCTGCGAACTGGCGACCATGCCGATCGGGGCCAGGTCCTTCAGCGTGTCATACGGCATGCGCGGGAACAGGCCCGGGTTGATGGCCAGGGACACCGTCTGCAGGCCGATGGTGTAGCCGTCGGCGGCGGCCTTGGCCACGGCATCGACGCCGATATTGCCGCCGGCGCCGGCACGGTTCTCGACCACGATGGTGCCGCCCAGGCTCTTCGACCAGGCATCCGAGACCAGGCGGGCGGCGATGTCTGCGCTGCCGCCCGGGGCGTACGGCACGATCAGGCGTACCGGGCGCTGGGGATAGGACTGGGCCGCGGCCGTGCCGATCGACGCGGCACACAGCAGCAAGGCCGTGAGGTGGGCAACTTTCATGGGTGTCTCCTGGTTTAGGAATCGTTATGGAAACCATCGTATCATTCACCCAGAGGCACATAATTCAAACTCAGTTACTTCTTTGTTTCCTGGTATTCACTAATGGATAACCTCTCGGACGTCGCGTTCTTTGCGTGCATCAACAAGCACGGCAGCCTGGCCGGCGCGGCGCAGGAGCTTGGCGTGACGCCGCCCGCGGTCAGCAAGCGGCTGGCGGGGCTGGAGGCGCGGCTGCGCGTCCGGTTGCTGCACCGGACCACGCGCCGCATCAGCCTGACGCCGGAAGGGGAAAGCTATCTGGTGGAGGGCGCGCGGATCCTTGCGGAGATGGAGGCACTGGAGCGATCGATCGCGGGTACCGGCAGCACCCCGCACGGCTTGCTGAAGATCGGCGCAACGCTCGGCTTCGGACGGCGGCATATCGCGCCGGCGCTGTCGGGGTTCTCGCGCCGCTTTCCGAACATCGAAGTCCAGCTCTACCTGACCGACCGGCCCCTGAACCTGGTCGAGCAGGGCCTGGACGCCATGATCCACTTTGGCGAGATGCCGGACGTGAGGCTGACGGCGCGCCTGCTGGCCAACAACCGCCGCCTGCTCTGTGCCGCGCCGTCCTACCTGAAAGCGCGGGGCGAGCCGTCAAGCCCGCGCGAGCTGGCGCGGCACAACTGCATCTTCATCCGCGAAGCCGACGAGACCTTCGGCACCTGGCACCTGCGCCATGGCGCGCAGCAGGAGACCGTCAAGGTCCGCGGCACCATGAGCACCAATGACGGCGAGTCGGCGCTGGCCTGGGCGCTCGATGGCCAGGGCCTGATCGTGCGCTCCGAGTGGGATGTTGCGGAGCCCCTGCGCAGCGGCGCCCTGCGCCGGGTGCTGCCGCAATGGCAGTTCGCGCCCGCGGATATCCACCTGGTGTTCCCGGCGCGCAACCATCGTCCGGACAAGGTGCGGGCGCTGGTGGATTTCCTGCTGGAGCACTTTGCCAGCCACCGTGCCTCCGGCGCGGGCAGCCCGGACAGCAGCTGGTAGCCATCTGGCGGCGATCCTGCGCGGCACTGGAGCCGCGCCACCCGATACTGGGGGGCGATTCCGGCGCCGCTAGCGTCCATCATGACCGGCAATACCAGAAGCCCGACGGAAACACGCATGGAAACAGCCCCCACGCCCCAACCCGGACGCACGCTGCGTCACACCCGCCAGATCCAATGCCGCGGCTATCTGCGCGACGATGGCCTCTATGACATCGAGGCCGATATGGATGATATTTCCGCCGACGCCACCGAACTGCCCTTTGTCAGCGTGCCCGACGGGGGCTTCATTCACCAGATGCGCCTGTGCATGACGATCGACGCGGACCTGGTGATCCGGCGCTTCGAGGCCCGCACCGAGACCGGCCCGACGCCATACTGCGCGGAGATCAACGCCGCCTATCGGCAGCTCGAGGGCCTGCGCATCGGCGGCGGCTTCCGGCAGCAGGCCAGGGCGCGCCTGGGGGGCGCCAAGGGCTGTACCCACCTGACCGAGCTGCTGGGGCCGCTGGCCACCACCGCGATGCAGACCATCATGTCCAGCGCGAACAGTCGCCGTGGCATGCCAAGCTGGCGGGAGACGAGCCCGTACCCCGGCCCTGGATACTGGACACCTGCCACGCCTACCGCAACGACGGCGAGGCCGTGAATGTCATCTGGCCGTTGCACCGTCGCGCGAGCGACTGAACGCGGCGGCCGCGCTCGCCGCCCCCGCCTCGTCCTTCATGGCGAGGATGAAGCCCCCCACCTGTGCAATGTCGTCAAGGGCCATGCAAGGCAGTACCGTGTCCATGCGCGCATCGCTGGCCAGCGCGACGATCGAAGGGTCGCCCGGGTAGTAGGGCGCGCGCCCGTGCGCCGGCCGGTAGACCTCGATGCGCGGAATCGCCTCGCGCCGGAAGCCTTCCACCAGCGTGATATCGGCCGGCCGCAGGCGCGCCACCTGCTCGGCCAGCGTCGGCTCGGCCTCGTCGGCCAGTTCGCGCACGATGGCGAAGCGATAGGGCGATGCCACCATCACCTCGGCCGCGCCGGCGGCGCGAAAGCGCGCGCTGTCCTTGCCCGGCGGCTCCAGTTCCAGCGGATGATGGCTGTGCTTGATCACGTTGACGGTCAGGCCCTGCGCGCGGAACCACGGCAGCAGTGCCGTGATCAGCGTGGTCTTGCCGCTGCCGGAGGTGCCGGTAATGCCAAGGATGAAGGGATGCATGGGGTCAGGGTTCGCAGGGTTCGCGGAGTTCAGTTTGGGCGGGCAGCGGGCACACCAGCGGCAGGAAGCTGTCGGCACGCTGCGAATAGGCCAGCAGCGCGCCGGCCTGCAAGTCGAAATACCAGCCGTGCAGCGTCAGCGTGCCGGCCTCCAGTGCGCGCCGCACGAACGGGAAAGTCTGCAGGTTGCGCAGCGACACCAGGATCGCCGCCTGTTCGCAGGCGCGCTGGCGCTCGGCGGCGCTGGCCGCGGCCAGGGTTTCCTCCACCTGCCTGCGCGCTGGTGCCGCGATGCGCACCCAGGCGCCGATGTAGTCGGGGTCTTCGCTTTCGTCGGGCGGATGGTCGCCGGCGTCGGCCGGCTGCGCCAGCAAGGCGCGGATGCCGCCGCAGCCGCCGTGGCCCATCACGATGATGCGCGCCACGCGCAGCTGCTGCACGGCAAACTGGATCGCCGCGGATACGCCGTGCAGGCTGCCTTCATGGCGGCCGGTGCAGGGCGGCACCAGGTTGCCGATATTGCGCACGGTAAAGAGCTCGCCCGGATCGCAGCCCAGCAGCAGGCCAGGATCGACGCGTGAATCGCTGCAGCCGATCAGCAGCGTGGGCGGCCGCTGGCCCGTGCGCAGCGTGTCGAACAGCCCGGGCTCGTCGTCGAAATAGCGTTGCTGGAAGCGTTCGAAACCTTTGAGCAGTTGTTCGATGTGATGCATGGCGGCGTCCGGGCGCTACTGCACCAGCGGGCTGTCGGCGCCCTCCAGCTCGATGCCTTCGATGCGCGCGCGCCCGATCAGCAGGCTGGCATACTGCTTCCAGGCACGGTCGCGCGCGGCGCTGGCCAGGGCGCGGGCAATGTCGCCGCGCACCGCATCGAAGGGCAGGCGCGTGCCGGGGCAGCGTTCCAGGATGCGCACGATATGCAGGCCATAACGGGTCTCAAGCAAATGCGGCAGCACGCCGTCCTGCTGTCCGGCGAACAGCGCGCGCTCGAATTCCGGCGCGGTCTCGCCGCGGAACACGCGGCCAAGGCGGCCGCCGTTGGCGCCGCTCGGGCAGTTGGACAGCGCGCGGGCGTGCTCGGGAAAGGTGGAAGGATCGCCGCGCACCAGTGCCAGCGTCTGCGCGGCAATCTCGCGCAGCGCGTCCAGCGGCACGCGCGGCGTGACCTGGAACAGGATATGGTCGGCCTCGACCCATTCGCCGTCGCGAAAGCGCTCGGGGCGGCTGTCGTAGTGGCGGCGGCAGCTGGCTTCGTCGGGCTCGGGGATGCCGGCCTCGCGTTCCAGCAGGGCCAGCGCCAGGGCGTCGTCGTCCAGTCCTTCGGCGGCAAGGCCGATGCGGTCGGCTTCGGTGCGCACCAGTTGGCGCAGGATGGCCGAGATGGTGGCCAGCCGCGCCGGGTTGGCGGCATCGTGATGGTGGTCCAGCTCGCGTTCGATATCGGCGTCGCGCAGTTCCACGCCGTTGACGGTGACAGGCATGCTGTTTCTCCTTGTCGGGTGGCGGCGCTCAGCGGCTGCGCACCAGTTGCCAGGCGCGGCCGAGATAGCCGACCGAGGCGAAGCCGCTCCACACATGCACCAGCCGCGTGAACGGGAAGATCGCGAACAGCGTGATGCCCATGAACAGGTGCGCCTTGAACAGCAGCGGCGCATCGGCGATATAGCTGGCGGCATCGCCGCGCAGCGTGACGATGTGCTGTGCCCAGGTCATCAGCTGCACCATCATGTGGCCGTCCATGTGGCTGGCGGATTCGAAGATGGTGGACAGGCCCAGCAGCAGCGTCACCAGCAGCCACAGCAGCAGCACCTTGTCGCCGGTGCGGGTCACGGCCGACACGCGGGCGTTGGTCAGGCGGCGGTGCAGCAGGATCAGCAGGCCGGCCAGGCACATGGTGCCCATCACGCCGCCGGCAACCATTGCCACGGCCTGCTTGAAGCCGTGCGAGACACCCAGCGCATCCCACACCGCCACCGGCGTCAGCAGGCCGACCAGGTGGCCGAAGAACAGGCCGAGGATGCCGACGTGGAACAGAATGTTACCGGTGCGCAGGTTGCCGCGGTACAGCACCTGCGAGCTGTCGGTCTTCCAGGTGTATTGCTCGCGCTCGAAGCGGGCCAGGCTGCCGAACAGGAAGATGGCGGCAGCGATGTACGGGTAGATGCCGTAGAGGAATTGGTGGAGGGTTGCCATGGTGTGTTAGCTCGCTAGGATCGATCGTGTGTTTGGCTTGCCTGTGTCTTAGCTGTTGCCGACTGTGTTCCCTCTTCCCCTCAGGGGGGAGGGGAGCAAACAGTCGGCTCGCGTAAGCATTTCAGCAAGGCAATGGCACCGGCGCCGTGCCACGCGGATAGAACTTCACCGCCTGCGGCCCGCCTTGCGGCGCCAGCAACGGCTCCACGCCATCAGCCCCCGGCCCGAAGGTCTCCAGCGCTTCATCCATATCCCGCACCGGCGGCTCCTGCTGCGGTTGCGGCTGCACGTCGGTCAGCGTGCGCAGCACCGCGAACACGCCGGCGTACGGGCTTTCGTTGCGCGCCAGGCGCTCGCCGATCGCGGCCAGCACGTGGATCGCGTCGCCCAGCAATTGCTCGGCGCGCGCTTCCTTGCCGTCGGCCACCAGCGCGCCGAGGAACTCCAGGAACAGCGGCACGTAGTCGGGCAGCTCGGACGCGGCGGGTTCAAAGCCTTCGCGCCGGTACTCGTCGATCAGGTCGACCATGGCCTGGCCGCGGTCGCGGCTTTCGCCGTGCACGTGCTCGAACAGGTGCAGCGAGTGCGCCGGGTTGCGGTCGAAGGTGGCGACGTAGTTCTCCTGCAGCGCGATCAGCGACTCGCTGCGCAGCAGGCCGGTCACGGGGGCCAGCAGCTCGCGCGCCTGCGGCCATTCGGCCAGCGCGGCGTCGATCTCGGGCAGGGCGTCGAGCAGTTCCTGCTCGGGATAGCCGAGCAGGGCGCTGAGGATGGGATAGAGGGGCATGTTGTTCTCCGTGCGGTTCGTGGCAGGCATCAGCTCATCACTGCCTTCTTGCGCGACTTGGGCATGTCGGCGAAGTGGACGCTGCCCTGTGGCTTCTTGCCGAACAGCGAGCCGTCCGAGGCGCCGCCCGAGCAGCCGTTGCCGAAGGTGAAGCCGCAGCTGGCCTTGTCGTTGAAGCTGTCCTCGACCATCTCCTTGTGCGAGGACGGGATCACGAAGCGGTCCTCGTAGTTGGCGATGGCCATGGTCTGGTACATGTCCTCGACCTGCGCGGGCGTCAGGCCCACCTGCTCCAGCACGCCCAGGTCCTGCACGCCGTCCACCACCTGCGAGCGCTTGTACGCGCGCATCGCCAGCATGCGGTCCAGTGCGGACAGTACCGGCATCACGTCGCCCGCGGTCAGCAGGTTGGCCAGGTACTTGACCGGGATGCGCAGGCTCTTGACGTCCGGGATCACGCCGTTCATGCCCATGTGGCCAGCCTCGGCCGCGGATTGGATCGGCGACAGCGGCGGGACATACCAGACCATCGGCAGGGTGCGGTACTCCGGGTGCAGCGGGAAGGCGATCTTCCACTCGCACGCCATCTTGTAGACCGGCGACTTGCGCGCGGCATCGAGCCAGGTTTGCGGGATGCCCTGGCGCAGCGCCTCGGCCTGCACCGCCGGGTCGTGCGGATCGAGGAAGACGTCGAGCTGCGACTGGTACAGGTCGCGCTCATCGGCCACCGATGCCGCCTGCTCGATGCGGTCGGCGTCGTACAGCATCACGCCGAGGTAGCGGATGCGGCCGACGCAGGTCTCGGAGCAGACCGTGGGCTGGCCGGCCTCGATGCGCGGATAGCAGAACAGGCATTTCTCGGCCTTGCCGCTCTGCCAGTTGAAGTAGATCTTCTTGTACGGGCAGCCCGAGATGCACATGCGCCAGCCGCGGCACTTGTCCTGGTCGACCAGCACGATGCCGTCGTCCTCGCGCTTGTAGATCGAGCCCGACGGGCACGAGGCCACGCAGGCCGGGTTCAGGCAATGCTCGCACAGGCGCGGCAGGTACATCATGAAGGTGTTCTCGAAGGTCGAGTACATCTCCTTCTGCACGTCGTCGAAGAGCTTGTCACGGCCGCGCGAGCTGAATTCGCCGCCGAGGTCGTCTTCCCAGTTCGGGCCCCACTCGATCTTTTCCATCTTGCGGCCCGTCAGCACCGAGACCGGACGCGCGGTGGGCGGGGTCTGCACCAGCGGCGCCTTCTGCAGGTGCTCGTAGTCGTAGGTGAAGGGCTCGTAGTACTCGTCGATCTGCGGCAGGTTGGGGTTGGCGAACAGGTTCGCCAGGATCTTCAGCTTGCCGCCCTGGCGCGGCTCCAGCGTGCCGTCGGCGTTGCGCTTCCAGCCGCCCTGCCACTTGTCCTGGTTCTCCCATTCCTTGGGGTAGCCGATGCCGGGCTTGGTCTCGACGTTGTTGAACCAGGCGTACTCGACGCCGTCGCGGCTGGTCCAGACGTTCTTGCAGGTCACGGAGCAGGTATGGCAGCCGATGCACTTGTCGAGGTTCAGCACCATGGCCACCTGGGCACGGATCTTCATTGCGAGGCTCCTTCCTTCTCAGTCTTTTCCACGAGCGGCCCTTCCAGCCAGTCGACCTTCTTCATCTTGCGCAGGATCACGAACTCGTCGCGGTTGCTGCCCACGGTGCCGTAGTAGTTGAAGCCGTAGGCCAGCTGCGCGTAGCCGCCGATCATGTGGGTGGGCTTGGTCACGGCGCGCGTGACCGAGTTATGGATGCCGCCGCGCATGCCGCTGGTCTCGGCGCCGGGCACGTTCACGATCTTTTCCTGGGCGTGGTACATCAGGCACATGCCCTTGGGCACGCGCTGCGACACCACCACGCGCGCCGTCAGCGTGCCGTTGACGTTGAAGACCTCGACCCAGTCGTTGTCGCGGATGCCGTTGGCCTTGGCCTCGGTCTCCGAGATCCACACGTGCGGGCCGCCGCGCGACAGCGTCAGCATGCGCAGGTTGTCCGAGTAGGTGGAGTGGATGCCCCACTTCTGGTGCGGCGTGATCCAGTTCAGCACCAGCTCCGGGTTGCCGTTGGGCCTCTTGCCCAGCATCGGCGCCACGGTCTTGGTGTCGATGGCCGGCTTGTACACGCACGCGCCTTCGCCGAAGTCCAGCATCCAGCGGTGGTCCTGCCAGAACTGCTGGCGGCCGGTCAGCGTGCGCCAGGGGATCAGCTCGTGCACGTTGGTGTAGCCGGCGTTGTAGCTGACCTCTTCCGATTCCAGGCCCGACCAGGTCGGCGCGGAGATGATCTTGCGCGGCTGCGCCTGCACGTCGCGGAAGCGGATCTTGTCGTGCTCGCGGCCTTCGGCCAGGTGCGTGTGGTCGCGGCCGGTGATCTTCGACAGCGCTTCCCACGCCTTGACGGCGACATGGCCGTTGGTCTCGGGCGCGAAGGTCAGGATCATCTCGGCGGCATCGATCGCGCTCTCCAGCCGCGGGCGGCCCTGGCTGACGCCGGGCTCCTTCACCGTGTGGCTGAGGTGGCCGATCTCCTTCACTTCATGCTGGGTGTTCCAGTTGATGCCCTTGCCGCCATTGCCGAGCTTGTCCAGCAGCGGCCCGATCGAGGTGAATTTCTTGTAGATGTCGGCGTAGTTGCGTTCGACCACGGTCATCGACGGCGCGGTCTTGCCGGGGATCAGGTCGCACTCGCCGGCCTTCCAGTCCTTCGGCTCGAACGGCTGGCCCAGTTCGCCCGGGGTGTCGTGCAGCAGCGGCGTGCACACCAGGTCCTTGCGCGTGCCGAGGTAGGGCCCGGCGATCTCGCTGAACTTCTTCGCGATGGCCTTGTAGATCTCCCAGTCGGTCTTGCTTTCCCACAGCGGCTGCACGGCTTCGGACAGCGGGTGGATGAACGGGTGCATGTCGGACGTGTTGAGGTCGTCCTTCTCGTACCAGGTGGCGGTGGGCAGCACGATGTCGCCGTACAGGCAGGTGGTGCTCATGCGGAAATCCAGCACGGTCAGCAGGTCCAGCTTGCCTTCGGCGGCCGGGCGCACGTTGACTTCGCTCGGCTTGATGGCGTCGTTCTCGTCGCCGAACACGGCGTTCTGCGTGCCCAGCAGGTACTTCAGGAAGTACTCATGCCCCTTGCCCGAGCTGCCCAGGATGTTGGAGCGCCACACGAACATATTGCGCGGGAAGTTGGCCGGGTTGTCGGGATCGTCGCAGGCGAACTGGAGCTTGCCGGACTTCAGTTGCTCGACCGTGTAGGCGACCGGGTCCTGCCCGGCGCGCTCGGCCGCATCGACCACGTCGAGCGGATTGGTGCCGAGCTGCGGTGCCGACGGCAGCCATCCCATGCGTTCGGAGCGCGCGTTCAGGTCCAGCAGCGACAGGCCGTCATAGCGCTTGCGGTCGGCGGTCGGCGACAGGATCTCGTCGACGGCCAGCTTCTCGTGGCGCCACTGGCTGGTGTGGTTGTAGAAGAACGAAGTGCCGTTCATCTGGCGCGGCGGGCGCGACCAGTCCAGGCCGAAGGCGAGCGGTGCCCAGCCGAACTGCGGGCGCAGCTTTTCCTGGCCGACGTAGTGGGCCCAGCCGCCGCCGCTCTTGCCGATGCAGCCGCACATCATCAGCAGGTTGATGATGCCGCGGTAGATCATGTCGTTGTGGTACCAGTGGTTGAGCGCGGCACCGACGATGACCATGCTCTTGCCCTGCGTGCGGTCGGCGTTGTCGGCGAATTCGCGCGCAACCTGCGTCACCAGGCGGGCCGGGACTGAGGTGTGCTTTTCCTGCCAGGCGGGGGTGTAGGGCACGTCATCGTCGTACGAGGCGGCGACGTTCGGGCCGCCGAGTCCCTGATCCACGCCGTAGTTGGCCATCTGCAGGTCATACACGGTCGCCACCAGCGCAGTGCTGCCATCGGCCAGCGTCAGCCGGCGTGCCGGCACGCGGCGGCGCAGCAGTTCATCGTGTTCGCCGCCGAAGTAGGGGAAGCCCACTTCCACCACCTCGTCTTCATTGCCGAGCAGCGACAGGCGCGGCTCGACCGGGCGGCCGCTGCCGCCGTCCTTCATCTCCAGGTTCCAGCGGCCGACCTTCTCGCCGCCGTTGTGGGCGCCTTCGCCCCAGCGGAAGCCGATCGAGCCGTTGGGCGCGACGATCTCGCCGGTGGCGTCGTCGACCAGCAGGGTCTTCCACTCGGGATGGTTGGCTTCGCCGAGGTTGTCGGCCAGGTGCGACGCGCGCAGGAAGTGGTCGGGCACCAGCGTGCCCTGGTTGTCACGCAGCAGCACCAGCATCGGCATGTCGGTGTACTGCTTCACGTAGTCGCGGAAGTAGGCGGACTTGCCGCTGGCGTGGAATTCCTTCAGCACCACGTGGCCCATGGCCATCGCCAGCGCGGCGTCGGTGCCTTGCTTCGGCGCCAGCCAGATGTCGCCGAACTTGACCATCTCGCCGAAGTCAGATGACACCGCGACGGTCTTGGTGCCCTTGTAGCGGACCTCGGTGTAGAAGTGCGCGTCGGGCGTGCGGGTCTGCGGCACGTTCGAGCCCCACACCATCAGGTAGGTGGAGTTGTACCAGTCGGCCGATTCCGGCACGTCGGTCTGTTCCCCCCACACTTGCGGGCTGGCCGGCGGCAGGTCGCAGTACCAGTCGTAGAACGACAGGCAGGCGCCGCCGAGCAGGCTCAGGTAGCGTGCGCCGGCGGCATACGACACCATCGACATGGCCGGGATCGGCGAGAAGCCGATCACGCGGTCCGGACCGAACTTCTTCACGGTAAAGGCATTGGCCGCGGCAATGATCTCGGTGGCGGTGTTCCAGTCGGCGCGCACGAAGCCGCCCTGCCCGCGCACGCTCTTGTAGCGCGCGGCCTTCTTCGGATCCTGGCTGATCGATTCCCACGCGGCGATCGGATCCATGGTCTTGCGGGCCTCGCGCCACATCTCCATCAGGCGGCCGCGGATCATCGGGTACTTGACGCGTTGCGCGGAGTAGACGTACCAGCTGTACGAGGCGCCGCGCGGGCAGCCGCGCGGCTCATGGTTGGGCAGGTCCGGGCGCGTGCGCGGATAGTCGGTCTGCTGGGTCTCCCACGTGATCAGGCCGTTCTTCACGTAGACCTTCCACGAGCAGGAGCCGGTGCAGTTCACGCCGTGGGTCGAGCGCACGATCTTGTCGTGCTGCCAGCGGCTGCGATAGCCGTCTTCCCACTTGCGGTCTTCGTTCACCACCGCGCCGTGGCCGTCCGCATAGGTGGACTTGACGCGCGACATGAACTTCAGTCGATCCAGGAAATGACTCATTGCTTTGTTCTCCGCGAGTGCTTTGCTGCGGGCGCTCCGGTGGTTTCAGGAGCTTTGCAGGGACACTCTCAGCTTATGGGGGAGGCGGGCGGCAGCCAATTCGCTGGTGGAACAGCCGCCGCATGGCGATCGGGCTAGGCGCCGGGCGCGGGACTAGTTCGGAAGAACTAGCCCGGCCGGCGGTACTGGTGACAGGGTCAGCAGGGCATGGGCGCGTTGCGGCGCGCGTAGTGCCACCACGTCACCAGCACGCAGCTGAGGTAGAAGGCGATAAAGCAATACAGCGCGGCGTCGGCGGCGCCGGTCAGCTCCAGCGAGGTGCCGAAGCTCTTGGGGATAAAGAAGCCGCCGTAGGCGCCGATCGCACCGGAGAAGCCCAGCACCGCGGCGGATTCCTTGCCGGCGTCCTGCAATGCCTGCTTCTGTGCCGCGTCGCCCTTGCCCGCGGCAGCGCGCTGGCGCTCGGTCAGGAAGATCACCGGAATCATGCGGAAGGTCGAGCCGTTGCCGATGCCGGTCAGCGCGAACAAGGCGATGAAGGCGGCCAGGAAGAATGTGAAGTTGCCGCCGGCGCCGTCATGCGGCAGCGCCGCCAGCACCGCGAACACCGCGGCGATCATGCCGACGAAGGTCCACAGCGTGACCCGCGCGCCGCCCAGCTTGTCGGAGATCCAGCCACCCACGGGACGCGTCAGCGCGCCTACCAGCGGCCCCAGGAAGGCATAAGCGGTGGGATTGACGCCGGGGAACTGCGACTTGGTCAGCAGCGCCAGCCCCGCCGAGAAGCCGATGAACGAACCGAAGGTGCCCACGTACAGCCAGCACATCAGCCAGTTGTGCTTGCGCTTGAAGATCACCGCCTGCTCGGCAAACGATGCCTTGGCATCCGCGATGTCATGCATGCCGAACCACGCCGCCAGTGCCGACACGATGATGAACGGCACCCAGACAAAGCCCGCGTTCTGCAGCCACAGGTCATGCGTGGCGCCGTTGGCCGTGTACTGCTGCGGCTCGCCGCCGAGCGCGCCGAACACGGCGATCGACACCACCAGCGGCGTGACGAACTGCACCACCGACACGCCGAGGTTGCCGATGCCCGCGTTCAGCCCGGTGGCCAGCCCCTTCTTCGCCTTCGGGAAGAAGAAGCTGATATTGGCCATCGACGAGCTGAAGTTGGCGCCGCCCAGCCCGCACAGCAGCGCCAGCACCAGCAGCGTCGGATAGCCGGTGGACGGGTCGCGCAGCGCGAAGCCCATGCCCAGCGCGGGGATCAGCAGCAGTGCGGTGGAGATCGCGGTGAAGCGCCGCCCGCCGAACACCGGCACCAGGAATGAATAAAAAATGCGCAGCGTGGCGCCGGACAGCGCCGGCAGCGCGGTCAGCCAGAACAGCTGGTTCTTGGTGAACTGGAAGCCGGCGCGGTCGAGGTTGACCGCGACCACGCTCCACAGCATCCAGACCACGAAGGCCAGCATCAGCGCCGGGATCGAGATCCACAGGTTGCGGTAGGCGATGCGCTCGCCCTGGCTTTGCCAGAAGACCTTATTCTCGGGCTCCCAGCGGGTCAGTACGGAAGAGGACATGACAGTGTGCCTTGGTTGTTGTGCGTAACAGGGGCCGTCGCTCAGGCGGCCTGCGTGAGGCCGACGGCCTGTGCCTTGCGTTGGCGTTCGGCGCGCTGGTTGTAGTGCATCCACACCAGGCTCACGCACACAGTGCCGTACATCAGCATGAAGCAGCTGCTGCGCACGCCGGTCAGGTCGGCCAGCATGCCGAACAGCACCGGCAGCACGAAGCCGCCCAGCCCGCCAGCCAGGCCGACCACACCGGAAACCGCACCGATGTTGTGCGTGAAGTCGTTGGAGATGAACTTGAACACCGAGGCCTTGCCGATGGCAAAGGCGATGCCGACCACGAACAGCAGGAAGGTGAAGACCGTGGGCGTCAGCGCGATGCGAAACCCCTGCGGGCCGCTGGTGGTCTGGACGATGAAGTCGGTCTGCGGGTAGCTCAGCAGGAAGAAGCCGACCCAGCTCACCCACATCACCCACCAGGTGGTGCGGTGGGCGCCGTAGCGGTCGGAGATCCAGCCGCCGATGGCGCGCAGCACGCCGCCGGGCAGCGAGAAGCACGCGGCCAGGAAGGCGGCGGTCTTGATGTCGAAGCCGTATTCGCCGATGTAGTACTTGGTCATCCACAGCGACAGGCCGACATAGCCGCCGAACACCACCGAGTAGTACTGCGAGTAGCGCCACACGCGCGGGTCGCGCATCACGGCGAGCTGCTCGCGCCAGCCGACGCTGGACTTGACCAGGTGCGCCGGGTTGCTGCGCGAGAACACCCAGAACAGCAGCGCGGTGACCAGCATCGCCACCGAATACACGCGCGGCACCACGGTCCAGGTGCCGGCGGCCAGGATCATCGCCGGCGCGACGAACTTGGTCAGCGCCGCGCCCGAGTTGCCGGCGCCGAAGATGCCCATCGCCAGGCCCTGGCGCGAGCGCGGGAACCAGCGCGCCACATACGGCGTGCCGACCGAGAACGAGCCGCCCGCGAGGCCGACGAACAAGCCCAGCACCAGCAACTGCCACAGCGTGTGCGCATACGAGATCAGCCAGATCGGGATCACGGTGGCCAGCATCAGCACGAAGAAGACGATGCGCCCGCCGTAGCGGTCGGTCCAGATGCCCAGCGGCACGCGGATCAGCGAGCCGCTGAGGACGGGCGTGGCGGCCAGCAGGCCGAATTCGGTGTCGCTCAGGCCAAGCTCCTGCTTGAGCGGGATGCCGAGGACCGCGAACAGCATCCAGACGGCAAAGCAGATGGTGAAGGCGAAAGTGCTGGACGCCAGCGTGATTGCGGCGCCGGGCGCAATGGGCTCCGGCGCGCGTGGGTGGGTGGCCATGGCCATGCTCCTGTGTCAACTTTGGCGGGGGTGATGCCAGAGTAGGGGCCGCCACTGGTGCTGCCTATTCGCCGGCCGCACAGCGCACGCGGGCGCGCAGCCTGCCTTTGGAGGTAGTTCTACCGGCGGAGGTCGCCGGCGCGGCGGCGGTGCTATCGTGCAGTCAGCGTGAATGGCATCCGTTCGCGCACCTGCGGCAAACCGTGCGCCGGATCAAGAAACCGGCGCGCGCCGCACCACCTGATTCCCGTAGCCAGCCATGGACACCATTCCCATTCTTCCCGCGCGGCGCTCGCCACCCCCTGGCAAGGCGCCCGCCGGGCCGCCGCCGCGCGGCTTTGCCTTGTTTGCGCTGGGCTTCCGGCCGTTCTACCTGGGCGGGGCGGTGTTCGCCGCGCTGGCCATCGCGGCGTGGTCGGCGATGCTGGCGGGCGTCGCCGCAGTCGGCCCGGCGCCGGTGATGGCGGCGATGTTCTGGCATGCGCACGAGATGGTGTTCGGCTTTGCCGCGGCCATCGTGGTGGGCTTCCTGTTCACCGCGGGGCGGGCCTGGACCGGCCAGCCGACGCCCACCGGCGCCGCGCTGGCCGCGCTGTTCCTGCTGTGGCTGGCCGGGCGCGTGGGCATGTGGGTGGCGCCGGGAACGGCGGCCTTCGTGATCGAGGGCGCGTTCCTGCCGCTGGCCGCGCTGGCCTTCACGCGCACGCTGGCCCGCGCCGGCAACCGCCGCAACTATCCGCTGGCCCTGGCGCTGTGGCTGCTGGGCGCGGCCGATATCGCCAGCCTGTGGCTGCAGGCGCGCGGCCATGACGCCGGTGCAATGCTGGCCTGCCGCGCGGGCGTGGCGCTGGTCACGCTGTTCGTGGTGGTGATCGGCGGGCGCGTCATCCCGATGTTCACGACCAACGCGATTCCGGGGTTCCGCCTGCGGCAATACCGGCAGGTGGAGCGCATGGTGGTGCCGGCCGCGCTGCTGGGACTGGCTGCGGGGGTGCTGCCCTTGCCGGTCTGGCTGGCGGCGGCGCTGTCATTGCTGGCCGCGGCGGTGCTGGCCGTGCGCGTGGCTGGCTGGCGCAGCCATGCGGTAGGCAACCGGCCGATCCTGTGGGTGCTGCACCTGGCCTATGCGTGGCTGCCGGTGGCGCTGCTGCTGCAGGCGCTGGGTGCGCTGGGGCTGGTGATGGCGGGGCTGGCGACGCATGCGTTCACGGTGGGCGTGCTCGGCGTGGCGATCATCGCCATGATCACGCGCACCGCGCTGGGCCACACCGGCCGCATGCTGGTGGCCGGCCGCGCGGAAACCGCGGCGTACTGGCTGGTGGCCGCGGCTGCGGTGTTGCGGGTGTTCGGGCCGATGGCCTGGCCGGGCGGCTACCTGCACTGGGTGTGGGGAGCCGGGGCGTGCTGGGTGGCCGGGTTCGGCCTCTATGCGCTGGCGTATGCGCCGCGGCTTGCGCGTCCGCGGGTGGACGGCAAGCCGGGCTGAAGTGCGGGATCAGGGGCAGGCTTGAGCCACGGGCACGGCGGCGTGGCTGCCGTTTTCCATCCTCACGCTCAGCCACGCCACCCCCAGCGCAGCCATCGGCGCCAGGGCCGCAATCCACGGCAATGCCGCCAGCCCCGGCCCGTGATCGACCACCACGCCGCCCATCCACGCGCCCAGGCCGTTGCCCAGGTTGAATGCCGCGATATTGAAGCTCGAGGCCAGGTTCTGCCCCGCGCCCTGGGCGTGGCGCAGCACGCGCAGCTGCAGCGGCGAGACCGTGGCAAAGGCCGCGATGCCCAGGATGCCGACGAAGGCCACCACCAGCACCTGGCTGTGGATGGCCAGCGTCATCGCCGCCAGCACCAGCGTCAGCGTGGTCAGCGTGGCCAGCACCGCGCGCGTCGGGGTGCGGTCGGCAAAGCGGCCGCCGAGCACGTTGCCAAGGATCATGCCGGCGCCGAACAGCAGCAGGATCGGTGACACCGCCGCCTCGCCAAAGCCGGACACGCGCGTCAGCAGCGGCTGCACGTAGGTGATCACGGCAAAGATGCCCATCGACTGCAGCACCGTCATCAACAGGCCCAGCAGCACCTGCGGGCGGCCGATGGTGGCCAGTTCGTCGCGCAGGGCCACGGGGGCGCCGTGGTCCTGGCTCTTCTGCACCAGCAGCGCGATCACCGCCAGCGACAGCAGCCCGATCACGGTCATCGCCCAGAAGGTCGAGCGCCAGCCCAGGTGCAGGCCCAGCCAGGCGCCGGCGGGCATGCCCAGCAACGTGGCCAGCGTCAGGCCGGAGAACATCACCGAGATCGCCGAGGCGCGGCGGTCCTCCGGCACCAGCCCGGTGGCCACCACCGCGCCGACGCCGAAGAAGGTGCCATGCGTGAGCGAGGTCAGCACGCGCGCGATCATCAGCGTGGTGTAGTCGGGCGCCAGCGCGCAGGCGGCATTGCCGACGGTGTAGATCACCATCAGCGCCAGCAGCACGGCCTTGCGCGGCATGCGCCGCGTCAGCAGGGTCAGCACCGGCGCGCCGGCGAAGACGCCCAGCGCGTAGCCGGACACCAGCATGCCGGCGGCGGCGATGGTCACCTGCAGGTCGGCGGCAACCTGCAGCAGCAGGCCCATGATCACGAATTCGGCGCAGCCGATGCCGAAGGAACCGGCAGTGAGCGCGTAGAGCGCAACCGGCAGCCGGCCGCGGGCGGATGCAGCGCCGGAGGTGGCGGTGGTGGGGACTGGAGAGGCCATGTTCGGGGGGCGTCGGCAAAAGGAAGAAAGCCCGCAGTCTGCGCCTTTCCGTCTTCAGTAAAAACCGGCATGATCCATAATCAGTTTCAATGGAATCTTGAAAATCATGGACCGGATCGGCGATATCGGCCTGTTCCTGCGCGTGCTCGACCTGGGCTCGATCAGCGCCGCGGCACGCAGCCTGGACCTGTCGGTGGCGGTGGCCAGCCAGCGGCTGCAGCGGCTGGAGCGTGAACTGGGCGTGCGCCTGCTGCATCGCACCACGCGGCGGCTGCACGCCACCCCGGAAGGCGCGGTGCTGGCCGAGCAGGGGCGTGCGCTGGTGGACGACCTGGAAGCGCTGGGCACCTCGTTGCGGCAGGCCGGCACCGGGGTGTCGGGCACGCTGCGGGTGACCACGTCGTCCTCGTTCGGGCGGCTCTATATCTCGCCGCTGTTGCCGGAATTCCTGGCGCAGCATCCCGGGCTGACGCTGAGCGTCAACCTGACCGACAACGTGCTGGACCTGGTCAGCGCGGGTTTCGACCTGGCCATCCGCATCGGTGCGCTGGACGATTCGACGCTGGTCGCGCGGCGGCTGGCCAATAACCGGCGGCTGCTGTGTGCCGCGCCGGACTACCTGCGCCGGCGCGGCACGCCGCGCACCCCGCAGGACCTTGCGCGGCACGATTGCCTGGTGCTGGTGGGCAGCCAGGGCCGGCAGGATGTCTGGCGCCTGGGCGACGGCGCCGGCGGGGAGATTGCCGTGCGCGTGCGCGGCCGGATCGAGGCCAATACCGGCGAGCTGTTGTCCGATGCGGCGCTGGCGGGCTTTGGCATCGCCCTGCATTCCACCTGGCATGTCTGCGCCGACCTGCGCGCCGGGCGGCTGGTGCAGGTGCTGCCCGATTACCCGCTCGCCGACACCGGCATCTACGCCGTGATGCCGCAGCGGCGGCTGGTGCCGCCGCGCGTGCGCGCCTTTGTCGATTTCCTGGCCGGGCGCTTCGGCGACAACCCGCCGTGGGAGCAACCCGACGGCGGGTGAGCCGGCCTGCCCTACGCGGGTGGAGGCGCCGCCGCGCGCCGGTAGTCGCCAGGGGTCATGCCGGTCCAGCGGCGGAAGGCGCGGAAGAACGAGTTGGCATCGTCAAAGCCGAGCCGGAACGCGATTTCTCCGAGCGACATCGCGCCTCCGGCCAGGTAGCCGCCAGCCAGCTCGCGGCGCGCCTCTTCGCACAGCGTGCGGAAACTCGTGCCCGCCGCCATCAGCCGGCGCTGCAGCGTGCGCTCGCTGATGTCCAGGTGGCGTGCCACCGCGGCCAGGCTGAGGGCGCGGTCGCCGGCCAGCGCCTGCAGGGCCGCGCGCACATCGTCCAGCGACGCGGACGCCGGCCGCGCTTCGCGCGCGGCATGGCCCGTGCCCGCGCCGGCCGGTCCGCTGCGCACGCGGGCAGCCAGGCGCAAGGCCAGGTCACGGCGGCCGAACACGATGGCGTCTTCGGGCTCGCCAAAGCGCACCGGGCAGTCGAAGGCCTCGGTATAGCGCAGGTGCCAGTCCGGCTGGCCGATGCGCAGCGACACCCGCAGCGGATGCAGCGGCTTGCGCGTGAACTGGCGCCCGAAGGCCAGCAGCGAGCACAGCTCCATGTCGATGCGCGGTCGGGTGTCGGGCGCCTCGGGATCGCTCGGGCGGATACAGACCCAGGCTTCGTCGCCCTGGCGGCGCAGTTCGATGCGGTCGCCGGCGAGCAGCTTCTGGTAGCGCGCGATGCGCCGCAGCGCGGTGCCTAGCGACGGCCCGGCCATGGCCGTCAGGCCCGCCAGCCCGAGCAGGTCGGTCTGCATCCGGCTGCCCAGCCACAGGCCGATGGTTGGATCGCCAGTGGCACGGTAGACCGCGCAGAGCACGTGGCAGGCCTGTTGCGGGCCGGCCGCCGGCATGGCGGGCCTGAGGTCGCTGGGGTCGGAGTCGGTGTCGGATTCCGGGGCAGGCGCGAGTCCCGATACGTCGTAGCCGCCGTCACGCAGTGCGTGCAGCAGGTCACGAGGCAACGGCCCGGCCTGGATAGGCTCTTGTTGTGTCATTGTCATTATCTGGCTGGCAAGTTGGCGCAAGTGCGCCAGTGCAGCCCCCGGTAACACTGAGATTACGCGGTGCCGGTGCCCCCTTCAAGGGCGTGCGGGGGGATGAAGTGTGGCCTGGGCAGCGCAACGGCGTGCTGGCGGCGGGGGTGCCGCACCATTGCCGGGTTCCGGGGCGCCTGCAACCCGTTGCCTAAAATTTGGGCGCTCCGGTGGGTTGCCGCACAGACCGGGGCTTTCGGGGAGTGTAGGGCCAGGATATCCACAGATTCTGTGGATATCACACGCAGGTTTTCAACATGGGTTTATGCGGCTGCCGCCAAGCGCCGGATGCAGGTATGCTGGTTGGTTTGAGGGCGCGGCGTGTTGCCTGGCCGCGCCGTCATCGTGTGGCATCCATGTCGGATTTGCCGCCATCGTGCCGCCAACGTCCGCTGTTGGCCCAATCGTTCCACCTGCCCGCCGCCATGCGCCATGACCGGTCGTCCGCAGTCCTGCCTCGCCTTGCCCTGTTGCCGATGCTTGCCGCCGCCGTGGCGCTGTCCGGCTGCGTGGCGCAATACCGGGTGCCTGCCGGCGCCCCGGCCGCCAGTGTGCGGCTGCTGACCAGCACCGACGACAACACTTCGTTCACCGTGGTCGATCCGGCCAAATGCCCGGTGCCCGCGCGGCCGCTGGTGCTGGCGGGAACCGGCAGGCAGTTGTCTGCGATGGGACGGGACCGGAGCCTGGACATGGCCGGGCGCTCGCCCGAGCCGCCGGCGCGCACGCGCGAGCGGCTGGTGGAGGCGGGCCGGCGCATCTACGTGGCGGTGACCTCGGCCGCGGCGCCGCCGCTGCCCGAGCTGCGTTGCGCGGCGGGCGTGTCATTCGTGCCGGTTGCCGGCGGCCAGTATGAGATCCGCTACCAGCGGGACGAGACCGCGAGCCAGTGCTCGGCGCAGGTATTGCGCATGCAGCCGCTGGCCGGCGGCGGCGCGCGCCTGACGGCGGAGCCGACCCAGCAGGGCTTCAGGGCGCTGCGCAAGGAGTATGTCTGCCAGGCGCAGTGACGCGCCCGGCAGGCCGATGGCACCATCGATTGAAGCGGCCGTCTGAGGCAGGCGCCCGCTGGCCGCGCAGGCGGCTTACTGCTCGATCAGGAAACGCTCGGGGCGCTTGCCCAGCCATGCCGGCGCGCGGCCGCGGCCCGACCAGGTCTTGCCGGTCTTGGGGTCCATGTACTTCGGCGGCAAGGCGGATGCGGGCTTCTTGGCACTCGAGCCAGCCGGGCGGCCACGCTTGCGGCGCGGCAGGATGTCTTCGGCGGTCAGGCCGTATTCAGTCATCAGGTCCCGGATTTTGTCGATCACGCCGGCGACTTCCGTCGCACGCACTTCATTCAGCTTGGCTTCCAGCGCTTCCTTCTCAGCCAGGAGTTGCTTGTATGTCGCCATTTATATCCCCTTTCTGCAAATAGGCCGCTGCATGGTACTAGAAGTTGTGGTGTCGGTTCACCTAAAAAAATTTTACAAAAAATAACGGAGATTGCACGGACTGATTGTTTGCCGGCCTGAATTGACGGTCGCACAGCCCACGATGCAGCCGGTATTGGGCTGGGCATCGCCCGTTTTGCCCGCATTTAAGGACAATGAAAATACGCACGCCCCCGGCCTTTAGCGCCTAGACTGCTTGTCTGCGCCCGGCGCAGCCCCCTCTGACACGACTACCGGAGCCCCTGATGAGCCAGCAGATTTTTGTCAATTTGCCCGTCCGCGACCTGCAAAAGTCGATTGCCTTCTTTACGCAGTTGGGTTTTTCCTTCAATCCGCAATTTACCGACGACACTGCCACCTGCATGATCGTCGGCGAAAACATTTTCGTGATGCTGCTGACCGAAGCCAAGTTCCGCAGCTTCTCGCCCAATGAAATCTGCGATGCACGGAAATCGACTGAGGTGCTGGTTTGCCTGTCGATGGAAACCCGCGCGCGCGTGGATGAAATGGTCAATGCCGCGGTCGCGGCGGGTGGCAATACCTACAAGCCGCCGATGGATTTGGGATTCATGTACGGGCATGGATTCCAGGATCCCGATGGCCATGTCTGGGAACTGGTGTACATGGATGTGGCGGCAATGCAGGCCGGGCAATGAAGGCGATTTAGCGAAACGCCATTCGCCAAGCGCGGGACCTTTCAGGCAAGCCACCAAAAAAACAGCCCGGGAAAGCAGGAAGCCCGGGCTTGAAATCCACCTGGATCACGGTGGAGGAGACATCTGGTTGTCAGCGTGCCCGGCGGGGCGCCCGGGCCGCGGCAGTAGCTTTCGGCAGGATCAGATGGCCCAGCCCCCGGCATAGAACGCAGCCAGCACAACCGCGATGGCCACCGTGCCGACATTGAGCTTGCGCCATTCGCCAGCCACCACGCGGCCCACCACCAGGGTGCAGAAGCCGAGCATGATGCCGGTCACGATATTGCAGGTCAGCACGATGAACACGGCGCAGACCAGGCCAGCCATCGCGTCGACCATGTCGTCCATGTGCAGGCGGCTCACGCTCGACAGCATCAGCAGGCCCACGTACATCAGCGCGGGCGCGGTGGCATACGACGGCACCAGCCCGGCCAGCGGCGAGAAGAACATCACCGCAACGAACAGCAGGCCCACCACCACGGCGGTCAGGCCGGTCTTGGCGCCGGCCGCAACGCCGACGGTCGACTCGATGTAGGCTGCAGCCGGAGCGCCGCCGAACATCCCCGAGAAGATCGAGCTGACCGAATCCGCGGTCAGCGCGCGCCCGCCGTTGTGGATATGGCCGGCAGCGTTGAGCTGGCCGGCTTGTCCGGCGACCGCGCGGATCGTGCCGGTGGCATCGAACACCGCGGTCATCACCAGTGCCAGCACGCTCGGCAGCACCGCTGCCGTCAGCGCGCCGCGCACGTCCATGGCGCCGATCAGCGATTCATGGCCGGGTGCGCTCAGCGACGGCAGCGCGAACACGCCGGTGAACTTCACCGCCGGGTCGAAGGCCAAGCCCAGCGCGGAGATCGCGATGATCACCAGCAGGATGCCGCCCGGCACCTTGCGGCGCTCCAGGCCGAAGATCGCGGCCAGGCCCAGCACCGACATCACCACCGGGAACGAGGTGATCTTGCCCAGCGCCACCGGCAGGCCGGGGTGAGCGTTCTTGACCACCAGCCCGACTTCATTCGAGGCGATCAGCAGCAGGAACAGGCCGATGCCGATGCCGGTGCCGTGCGCCACGCCGGCGGGCAGGTTGCGCAGGATCCAGGAGCGCACGCCGGTGACGGAGATCGCGGTGAAGATCACGCCCATCAGGAACACGGCGCCGAGCGCGACCGCCGGCGACAGGCCCTGCCCCAGCACCAGCCCGAAGGCCATGAATGCGGTCAGCGAGATGGCGCAGCCGATGGCGATCGGCAGCTTGGCCCACAGGCCCATCAGCAGGGAGCCGAAGGCGGTGGTCAGGCACACCGCGACAAAGACCGCGCTGGTGTCGAAGCCGGCCTTGCCCAGCATGCCGGGAACGACAAAGACGGCGTAGACCATCGCCATGAAGGTGGTCACCCCGGCGACCACTTCCTTGCGCTGGGTGCTGCCGCGCGCGGTGATCTCGAAGAACGCGTCGATCCGGCTCCGGACTTCGGGGACTTGGGGGCGTGCAGCATCGGCTTCCGTCGCGGACGACGGATAGGGCTGTTCGATCATGATGAGCTGTCTCCTTGCGGGCGCTGCAACGTCCGTCGTACGGACTGTCGTCAGGCGTGTCTCACGTGGTTCTGGTCTGGGCTGGAGGCGCAAACCTGGCCAACCCGCTGTTATCGGTGTGCCGCTTGTCGGTGCCTCTGCGGGCGCGATCCGGGCAAGGCTGAAGGCTAGGTGACCACGCGCCATGCATCATCACCGGCAGGCAATGCGCGGCATGTGCATCGAGGAATATCGAATGTGATGATTGATCGTCTTGGGTTGATGGATTGGCATCAGGTGGCGCTTGCGGCAGGCGGCCATTATCACGCACCCCATATACGGCCTATAGGTACAGACCCGGATGATTCAGGCGCAACTTCTCTATACTAGGGATAACCCTGAGCCGCCTCCCGATCCGGGCCGAACCACGGCTGGATGTGCTTCGTGAGGCGCACCAACTTCGATCCCAACCGGAAAGGATATTCGCCATGCAAGTGCTCGCCGACACCCTCTATCGCCAGCCCGCTCAAGCCAAGGCATCGAAGCCCGCCGCCCAGCCGGCACGCGATGTTGCCTACTACGCCCGCGTGGGCGGCGGCCAATCGCTGGCCGCGCGGGTGCGCGCCTACTTTGCCCAGGGCTGGACCCTGTACGTAGCCAACGCCCGCGAGGCCGCGCCGATCCGCTGGCTGTAAGCGGGCGCGCTGCCTCAGTACATGCCGGTGCGGGCCATGAACGCGTCCAGCGTCCAGCCGCGCCCGAGCAGCAGCATGCGCGTATGCAGGCCCTCACGCACGGGCGCGTCGACGGCCTGGCCCAGCCAGGTCAGCGTCTTCTGGCGCAAGTCCACATAGCCCATCGGGTAATCGGCGGCCAGCGCCTGCCATAGGGCGTTGGCGCCGGCCGACTGGCGCGCCCCACTCAGCAGGCACAGCCCGCCGTCCAGCGCCCAGCGGTACAGCGCCCGAGCCAGGCCGCGGCGCTGGTAAGCGGGCGCAAACTTTGTGTGCGGCGCCCGTACCCATGGGTCGGCCCGGCGGCCGACCTCGATCAGCCGGTTGAAGACGGTATAACCGGCCAGCCGGCGCTGCATCACATCTTCCACATACACGTAGTACTCGCCGTCGGCCTCGCGATAGCGCAGGCGCAGGCCTGGCGCGCCCGCTGGCAGCGCCGGCATCGCATTCAGGCGGTCGCCGGGTTGGCCGATGCGGTCGTGCAGGGCACCCAGCTCGCGTTCGATATCGCCCGGCGCCAGCTCAACATCGATGCGCAGTTCGAGCGCGCGCGCCAGGGCCGGCGCCGGCAGGCGCAGGGCATGGAAATTCGCCATGGCAAGACTCCACCGGGCTCAGGGATTGAGGATCAGGTAGAGGGCGGCAAGCGCCACCATGGCGCAGAGGGTATGGCGGTAGAGCGGGGACATGTCTGGCTTTCTCCTGGCTGCATGATCAAGCGGGTGCCAGATGGCATCCGCGACATGGGCCGTGCGGGAAAGCTCAGGGCTGGAGGGTGGCGTCCCGAGCTGCCCGCACGGCCAGGAAAAGCACGGCGCGGCGGACCTGGGCGTACGCGTGGAAGCGGTCGGCCAGGTCGATGGCGGCGCCCGCGCGCTGCGCGGCGCGCACGCCTGCCGCCGGCAGGGCCGGGCGGTTCAGGGTGGCGAAGCGGACAGTGCGAAGCATGGGTATGGGGCGCGAAAGCATCGGGGAACATTGCTTATGCCACACTTTACGCGCAATGTCCAGGCAAGTTGCAGGCTTCCGCTTTTAACTCCGTGCTACTTCGTACTCATGGTGGCTGTGGCCGGCCTGCCGGCCACAGCTCCGCCATCTTTAATTGTGAACACTGTCTACATGTACTAGACTCGGAAGCATCGTTCACCGGCCTTCTTGCAGGAGCCAAGATGACGACTTCCCCCATTCCCGAAACCGACACCGGCCCCGTCAGGCTGCTGGTGGCCACCACCAAGGGTGCCTGGTTCCTGACCAGCGACGCCGCGCGTCGCAGCTGGCAGATCGAGGGCCCGACGTTCCTCGGCCATACCATCCACCATATCGTGCAGGACCCGCGTGAACCGTCGCGCATGCTGATGGCGGCGCGCACCGGCCATCTGGGCCCGACCGTGTTCCGCTCCGCCGACGGCGGCCGCAACTGGACCGAAGCCGCGCGCCCGCCCGCCTTCGACAAGGCCCCGGAGGGCGAGACCGGCCGCGTCGTCGACCACGTGTTCTGGCTCACGCCCGGCCACGCCAGCGAGCCCGGCGCCTGGTATGCCGGCACCTCGCCGCAGGGCCTGTTCCGCAGCGCCGACCACGGCGTGACCTGGGAGCCGGTATCAGGCTTCAACGACCACCCGAACTGGCGCACCTGGACCGGCGGCGAGCAGGACGGCACGCCCGACGGCCCCAAGATGCATTCCGTGCTGGTCGATCCGCGCGACGCGCGCCACCTGTATATCGGCATGTCCAGCGGCGGCGTGTTCGAGAGCACCGACGGCGGCGCGGACTGGAAGCCGCTGAACCGCGGCAGCCTCGCCACCTTCCTGCCCGACCCCAATCCCGAATACGGCCAGGATCCGCACTGCATGCTGCAGCATCCCGCCGACCCGGACATCCTGTACCAGCAGAACCACTGCGGCATCTATCGCATGGACCGCCGCGAAGGCGTGTGGAAACGCATCGGCGAAGCCATGCCGGCGGAAGTGGGCGATATCGGCTTCCCCATCGTCGCCCACCGCCGCGATCCGCGCACGGTCTGGGTGTTCCCGATGGATGGCAGCGACGTCTCGCCGCGCGTCAGCCCGGGCGGCCGCCCGGCAGCCTATGTCACGCGCGATGCCGGCGAAACCTGGCAACGGCAGGACCGCGGCCTGCCGGCCGAACAGGGCTGGTTCACGGTCAAGCGCCAGGCCATGGCCACCGACGGCCACGCGCCGGTGGGCGTGTACTTCGGCACCACCGGCGGCGAGATCTGGGCCAGTGCCGATGAGGGCGAGGGCTGGCAATGCATCGCCCGCAACCTGCCGCAGGTCTACGCGGTCACCGTGGCGCGCCCTGCCTGAATGCCATCAGCCGACCGGAGAACTTCCATGCAGGTCCGTATCGCGACGCCGCTCTTCTCCTATACCGGACAGCGCGAATACGTCGAGGCCCGTGGCGCCAGCATCGCCGAGCTGCTCGACGACCTCGACCGCCAGTTCCCCGGCATGCGCTTTCGCATCGTCGATGAGCAGGGCAAGCTGCGGCCGTATATCCGCGTCTTCGTCAACCGCGCGCAGCTGATGCGGCTGGACGCGCCATTGAAGGAAACCGACGAGGTGCATATCCTGCAGGCGCTGGCGGGCGGGTAAGCGCCCGGCTACAGCGCCTGCAGGTACGGCCACGGGTAGATGCCGCGGTCGTGCCCGTCGCTGAACACGATCTGCACGCCATAGCCCATTTCGCCGAGGGCGACGATTTGCGTGTCGCCTGGCCCGGCCTCCGAGGGCTTGCCGCGGCAGGCGGCGCAACGGCAGGCTGCGCGCAAGCGGCCCGGGTCCAGCGACTGGCACTGGCCGTCTGGCCAGTAGACGCGCAGCGCGCCGTTGGCGCGGGAGAGCTCCAGGCGCGTAGGTACGACCATGCCGCCGCTCATGCATGACCCTCCGGCGCGCCGATCTGCGCCAGCGCAATGCGCACGGCCTTGCGTACCTCCGGATCGGCATCGTCGGCGGCTGCGGCAAGGGCCGGCACGGCTGCCGCATCCCGCAGGCTCCCCAGCGACAGCGCGGCCTCCTTGCGCAGGTTGCTGATGGCGTGGGCCAGCTGCACCGTCAGCGACACCAGCGCCGCGCGGTCGCGCAGCTTGCCGAGAGCCCTGGCGGCCTGCAGGCGGACCTGCCAGTAGCGGTCTTCCAGCGCGTCGATCAACGGGCCCACGGCTTCAGGGAATTTCAGTTTTCCCAGCGTCTGCGCGGCTTCTTCCCGCACCTGCCAGGCGCCGTCGCGCAGGGCTGCCAGCAACGCATCGCGCGCCGACGGGTCGGCAGCCAGGCCGAGCGCGCCGGCGGCGGCGCGCCTGACGTCGGTATCGGCATCGCTGGTCGCAGCTTGTGCCAGCGCGGGCAGGGCTTCGCTGCGCCTGAGCCAGCCCAGCACGGCCACGGCTTCGCGGCGCACCGGGGCGGCCGCGTCGGACAGTGCCGCCATGGCCGCATCGAAGCCGGCCGCATAGCGCAGCTCGCGCAGGCCGCGCCACGCGGCCGCCCGGACAAAGGGATCGCGGTGCGTGACCCACGGCAGCAGGGCGGCACCGGAGGCGGGCGCCTTCAGTTCCGACAGTCCCTGTGCTGCCGCTTCGGCCACCTCGCGGCTGGGGTCGGCCAGTGCCGCGGCCAGCGCCGGGACGACCGCTTCCTGCTCCCAGCTGGCCAGCGTGCGCGCGGCTTCCGCGCGCACGGATTCGGCAGGGTCCGATTGCAGGCGCTGCAGCAGCAGCGGCACGCCGTCTTCATCCTCCAAGTCGGCAAGTTGCAGCACGGCCACGCGTCGCACCGCGGGGTCGGGGTCGGCCAGGCGCAGCGTCAGCGCGCCGATGGCGGGATCGAGATCCAACAGGGATTCGTCAGGCAGGGTGGAAGCTTGCGGCATGGATGGCAGTCAGGTCGATAGCGGTCAGGCGGCGGTCGCGAGCGCGCTGGCCTGGGTGTGGTCGTGCAGCAGGCCGCGGCAGCGGCGCTTGAGCCGGATGAAATCGTCGTCGGTCATCAGCTCGGCGCGGCGGGGCCGCTCGAAGGGGATGGCGATATCTTCAAGGATGCGTCCGGGCCGTGGCGACATCACCAGCACGCGGTCGGCCAGGAACAGCGCCTCGTCGATGTCATGGGTGACGAAGGCCACGGTGGTGCGCATCCGCGCCCAGACCTCGAGCAGCAGGGCTTGCATATGGGCGCGGGTCTGCGCGTCGAGCGCACCGAAGGGCTCGTCCATCAGCAGCACGCGCGGCCGGTTGATCAGCACGCGCGCAATCTCCGCGCGCTGCTGCATGCCGCCGGAAAGCTGGGCGGGGTAGCGCTGCGCGAAGCCACCCAGGCCGACCAGGTCCAGCAGGGCCTGCGCCTCGCGCTTGCGCTCGGCGGTGGGCACGCCCTGCATCTTCAGGCCGAAGGCGACGTTGTCGAGCACGCGCTTCCACGGGAACAGCGAGTGCTGCTGGAACACCAGCCCGCGCTCCGGCGCGGGGCCGCGCACTGGCGCCCCGTCGAGCAGGATCTCGCCCGCCGCCGCCGGCAGGTGTCCGGCGATGGCGCCCAGCAGCGTGGACTTGCCGCAGCCCGACGGCCCCAGGATGCAGACGAACTGCCCTGCGGGAATGTCGATGGATAGCTGGTGCACGGCGGTGAAGGCGGCATCGCCCTGGCCCAGCGCCACATCCAGGCCGCGCACCTGCAGGCGGCCCGCGCGGATCGGTTGGCTCGTCATGTGCGCACCTGCTGCAGGCGGGTCCACGGCATCAGCCACGCACCGAAGCGCTTGATCAGCGCGCTGCTGCCCATGCCGAAGGCACCGATCAGCAGCATGCCGACGACGATGTCCGCATAGTTCTGCAGGCTGTAGGCCTCCCACGTGTAATAGCCGATGCCGTACTGGCCGGCGATCATCTCGGCGGTGACCAGGCAGAACCAGGACGTGCCCATGCCGATCGCCAGCCCGGTGACGATACTCGGCAGCGCCGCGGGCAGCAGCACCTCGGGGAAGACGGTCCAGCGGCGCGCGCCCAGGCTGCGCGCCGTGGCGACCAGGCGCGGGTCGGTGCGCTCCACGCGGTGGATGGTGTTGAGCAGGATCGGGAACAGCGCCCCGATGAAGGTGATGAAGATCATGCTCAGCTCCGAAGACGGGAACATCAGGATTGCCAGCGGAATCCACGCCACGCCGGGGATCGGGCGCAGCACCTCCAGCGGCGGCAGCAGCAGGTCTTCCAGCCAGCGCGAGCGGCCGATCGCCATGCCGAGCACGATGCCCGCCACGGCCGCCGCGCCAAAGCCGGCAAACACGCGGTACAGGCTGTTGCCCAGGTGCAGCACCAGCTTGGGTGACTGCAGCAGTTGCCAGGCCGCCGGAACCACATCGCTGGGCGCGGGCACGTTGGCGAAGGTGACGCGGGTCCCAGCCCTGGCGCTTGTGGAGGGCTTTCATGGGGTCATCTCTGTGGTGCTGTTGTCATGAAGCGGGGCAATCAACGCAGCAGGTACGGGATCTCGACCCTGACCGCGCCCGTCGGGCAATCCTTCTCGCAGGGCATGCAGTACCAGCACTCGTCGAACTGCATGAATGCCTTGCCTTTGGTCAGGTCGATGGCCAGCAGGTCCATCGGGCAGACATCGACGCAGACCGTGCAGCCCTTGTCGGCAATGCACTTGTCTTCATCGATGGTGACCGGCGCGCTGCTGCGCTGGGCGATCTCATGCGGGGTGTAGGCCATGGCGTGGGTTCCTTCAGGCGGCAGCCAGGGTGGCGGGTTCGGCAGTGGCGGCCGTGGCGGCAGCCTGGCCGCGGCTGACACGCAGCCGCTGGTAGGCGGTGGCGTCGCCGCCTGCCACCGGGACGATGTACGGCTCGATCGCGCGCTTGTGGCTGACCATGCGCCCGGCTTCATCCTTGCTCAGGTGCGTATGGCAGAACCAGTCCGCATCATTGCGCTGCGGATAGTCGACGCGATGGTGGTAGAGACCCCAGCGGCTCTCGGTGCGGAACAGGGAAGCACGTGCCGCCATCTCCGCGCAGTCGCGGATCGCCATCACCTCGACCGCGCGCATCAGCTCGTGCGGATTGGCGGCGCGGATCTGGCCGATGTCCTCGGCGATGGCGTCAAAGCGCTGCAGGCCGATTTCCATCTTGCGCGTGACCTTGGGCGGCTGCAGGTAGTCGTTGACCATGCGGCGCAGCTTGTATTCCACCTGGGCGGGCGGCAGGCCACTCTCTCGCGCCAGCGGTGCGAACACGCGCGCGCGCTCCGCCTCGACCTGGGCCGCATCGGCTTCAGGCAGGCCGCGGCCGGCGACGTAGCCGGCCGCGTTGTGCCCGGCAAACCAGCCATAGGTGAAGGCGCCCAGCATGTAGTTGTGCGGCACGGCAGCCATGTCTCCGGCTGCGTACAGGCCCGGCACGGTAGTCTCGGCGCGCTCGTTCACATGCACGCCGGAAGCGCTGTGGCCGCTGCAGAAGCCGATCTCCGAGATATGCATCTCCACCATCTGCCTGCGGTAGTCGGTGCCGCGCCCGGCGTGGAACTGGCCGCGGCTGGGCCGTTCGTTGGTGTGCAGGATCGTCTCGATGGTCTGGATGGTTTCTTCCGCCAGGTGGTCAAGCTTCAGGAACACCGGGCCGTTGCCGCCCTGGAGCTCCTGGTAGAACTCCCACATCATCTGGCCGCTCCAGTAGTCGCATTCGATAAAGCGCTCGCCCTTGCCGTTGGCGGTATAGCCGCCCAGCGGGCCGGTCACGTAGGCGCAGGCCGGGCCGTTGTAGTCCTTGATCAGCGGATTGATCTGGAAGCACTCCAGGTTGGCCAGCGCGGCGCCGGCATGATAGGCCATGGCATAGCCGTCGCCGGCATTGGTCGGATTCTCGTAGGTGCCCATCAGGTAGCCGGAAGCGGGCAGGCCCAGGCGGCCGGCCGCGCCGCAGCACAGGATCACGGCGCGCGCGCGGATCACGTGGAAGTCCGCGGTGCGGCAGTCGAAGCCCATCACGCCGCCGGCGGCGCCGCTGGCGTCGGTCAGCACGCGCGTGGCGACGATGCGGTTGGTGATCACTACGCGCGCGCGCTTGAGCTGGCGGTACAGCACCTTCTTGACGTTGTGTCCTTCCGGCATCGGCAGCACATAGGAGCCCATGTGATGGACCTTCTTCACTGCGTAGTCGCCGGTCTCGTCCTTCTCGAACCTGACGCCCCAGCGATCCAGCTGCTCGATGGTGGCAAAGCTGTGACGCGCGTAGGCATAAACGGTGGACTGGTCGACGATGCCGTCGTTGGCCACGGTGATCTCGCGGGTGTACTGCTCGGGCGTGGCGTGGCCGGGGATCACGGCATTGTTCAGCCCGTCCATGCCCATCGAGATGGCGCCGCTGCGCTTGACGTGCGCCTTGTCGAGCAGCAGCACGCGCAGCGCGGGGTTGCGTTCCTTGGCCTTGATCGCGGCCATCGGGCCGGCGGTGCCGCCGCCGACGACAACGATGTCGTATTCGTGAGTCAGGGTATTCATGCGGAGGGCTTCCCCTTGCTGGCTGGTTTGCGGGGCCGTGCACGGCCGGCCGGGCTGGTGACGCTGGCGGCTGGCGCGGTCTTGTGCCGGTCTGCGCGCAGCCGGTACTGGAACGCGTCGCCGCGGAAGTAGAGGAACTCGTAATCGATCGGCGTGCCTTGCGCGTCATGGGTCAGGCGTTCGATGCGCAGTACCGGCGCGCCTTCCTGGATGCGCAGGGCCTGGGTCAGGTCGTCGTCGGCGAGGATGGCGTCGACACTCAGGTCGGCATGGCCGAGCTTCACGCCACAGTCGTTTTCCAGGATCAGGAAGATGTCGCGCGTGGCCAGGTCGGCAGTGAGCAGGCGGCGGCCGACGGCCTCGGGCGCCCAGGTCAGCTCCAGCGACACCGGCTCGCGGTTGAGCAGGCGCACGCGCCGGATCTCCACCACCGGATCGCCTTCGCGCAGCCGCAGCTGCGTGGCAACGTGACGGCTGGCAGGTACGCATTTGCAGCTGCGTATCTGGTTCAGGATCTCGTAGCCCATGCTCGACATGGCCTCGGCAAAGCCTTGCAGCGAGGTCACGTTCTGGAAGGCGCGGGGCTTGGAGACGAAGGTGCCCTTGCCATGGATCTTGAAGATCAGCCCCTCCTTCTGCAGGTCGCCCAGCGCCTGGCGCACGGTGATGCGGCTGGCGCGAAAGCGCTCGCCCAGCTCGCTTTCCGACGGCATCTGGTGGTGCGGCGGATAGGTGCCGTCCAGGATGCGGGCGCGCAAGGCGTCCTTGATTTGCGTATAGAGCGGCAGCGGGATCGGTGCCGGCATGGCTGCTGCGGCGGCGGGGACGGGTACCACGTTGGTCCGGGTCGTCATGGGGATCGACATAGCGTGTTATGACAAGTTGGGAACCACTATATGGACGACGCTGTGCCGGAGGAACGAAGCAATCCGGATATGCAAGGATGAAATCCGAACATGCGCTGCGTGTGCCTCTCAACTCCCGTTGCCCCGCGCCGATATCCAGTCATGAACCCTGCCGTCCGCCATCCGCCGCGGCCGCAGGCAGATGACAACGACGGCGGCAAAAAACCACACGCACGGCACGGGAGCGCAGCATGAGCAGTTCCATGAGGGACATCGACGAACGGACCAACCTGACCAACAACAACCAGTTCGAGCTGCTGCTGTTCCGGCTTGGCGAAGCCGAGCATTCCGGCCAGACGGAGCTGTTCGGGATCAATGTCTTCAAGGTGCGCGAGATCCTGGTGATGCCGCACGTGACGACCGTGGTGGGGGCCGACCCGTCGATCCTGGGCATGGCGGATATCCGCGGCCAGGTGATCCCGGTGATCGACCTGCCCCGGCTGGTGGGCTGCAAGCCGCGCAGCGGCCTGGGCATCCTGCTGGTGACGGAATATGCTCGTTCGACGCAGGGCTTCGCGGTGGAGGCAGTGGAGGAAATCGTGCGCCTGGAGTGGAACCAGGTGCATTCGGCCGAGGCCAGCGTGCGGACCGGCCACGTCACCAGCATCGCCAAGCTGGACGGGGACACCGCCGGGGGCACGGACCCGTCGCGGCTGGTGCAGGTGCTGGACGTCGAGCAGATCCTGCGCGATGTGCTGCCGACGCGGCAGCCGGACGTGGATCCGGGCACGGTCGGCCCGCAGTTGAGCCTGCGCCCCGGCGCCAAGGTCATTGCCGCCGACGATTCGGCACTGGCGCGCGGCCTGATCGAGCAGGGGCTGAAGGCGCTGGGCGCGCCGGTGGTGATGACCAAGTCCGGCAAGGAGGCGTGGGAGCTGCTCGACCGCATCGCCGCCGAGGCGGCCAGCCATGGCAGGTCAGTGCAGGACGAGGTGGCGCTGGTGCTGACCGACCTGGAGATGCCGGAGATGGACGGTTTCACCCTGACCCGCAAGATCAAGGCGGACAGCCGGCTGAAGTCGCTGCCGGTGGTGATTCACTCGTCACTGTCCGGAGAGGCCAGCGAGGAGCATGTGCGCAAGGTGGGCGCGGACGCTTATGTGGCGAAATTCGTGGCCAAGGAACTGGCCGACACCATCCGCGAAGTGCTGACGCGCTGAGCGCCCCGTGGCGGAAGAATCGCAACAGGCACAAAATTCGAACGCCCGCAACCATTCCCGTAGCCCGGCGGGTTGCCTATAAAACGGGCACTCCAGTGAATTCCAGCACCGGCGCGCCCGTTGCGGTTGTCAAGAGGGGGGATATCCACTGAAGCTGTGGATAGTTCCTGTGGACAAGTCGGGCCTCCCGGCCGTGACTGCCCGGGAG
>NZ_JBYSZI010000029.1:0-6741 GCF_058787075.1 Cupriavidus sp. FW305-46 | reverse complement strand
GCGTGACCCCCACGCCCGGCCGCACTCCCTGGTGCTGGCGCTCCTCGCTCCCCCTTACTTGGGCTGCTCCACCGTGCGCAGGTAGGGCTTCAGGGTCTTGAAGCCCTGCGGGTACTTCTTCTTGGCATCCTCGTCCGAGACCGATGTCGGGATGATGACGTCCTCGCCCGGCTTCCAGTTCACCGGCGTGGCCACGGTGTGCTTGGCATTGAGCTGCAGCGAATCCAGCAGGCGCAGCACCTCGTCGAAATTGCGCCCGGCGCTCATCGGGTACACCAGCATGGCCTTGACCTTCTTGTCCGGGCCGATGATGAACACCGAGCGGATGGTGGCATTGTCTACCGCCGTGCGCGGGCCGCTGCCGCTGGCCTCGGGGTGGATCATGTCGTAGAGCTTGGCCACCTTCAGGTCGGCGTCGCCGATCATCGGATAGTTGATGGTGCAGTTCTGCGTTTCCTCGATGTCCTTGACCCAGCGCTGGTGGTCGCCGACCGGGTCGATGCTCAGGCCGATGATCTTGGTATTGCGCTTGTCGAATTCGGGCTTGAGCCGGGCCATATAGCCCAGTTCGGTGGTGCACACCGGCGTGAAGTCCTTGGGATGCGAGAACAGGATGGCCCAGTTGTCGCCGATCCACTCATGGAAGCTGATCTTGCCTTCCGTGGTGTCGGCGGTGAAATCAGGGGCTTGCTCGCCCAGTCGAATCGCCATGGTTGCGCTCCTTGCAGTTGGCGTGGTTTGGATACGCGCGTCGCCGCGCACTGTTGCCCGCTATCGCGCTGTCTCGTTGTTCGCCCGGCCGCCTAGCGGAAGACCAGCACCGGGATCGTGCTGTGGGTCAGGACCTTGTGGGTCTCGCTGCCGATCAGCAGCGCCTGCAGCCCGCGCTTGCCATGCGACGACATCACGATCAGGTCGCAGTCGCGCTGCTGCGCGCACTGGATGATGGCCTGCCAGGGATGGTCGTCGGTGGCGGTGACGGTCTCGCAGGCCACGCCGGCCTGCGCCGCGGTGTGGCTGAGCGTGGCCAGGAAGGTATCCGCGTGGCGCGCTGCTTCTGCGGCAAAGGTGTCCTTGGTGTCCTGCAGGCTGGTCAGCCGGTAGGTCAGTACGTGGTACTCGGGAATCACATGCAGCCCGGTCACGCGGGCGCCGATGCGGCTGGCAAAGGCCATGGCGCGGGCCGCCATCGCGTCGGCGCGTGCGGAGCCGTCGGTAGGCACAAGGAGGTGCTTGAACATGATGGGCCTCCGATTGCAGAAGTTTGCCGCGTCCGCCCTGGCCCATACCCCGTACGCCCGGGCGAGCCAATCCAGTATAGGAATTGAGTGGCATAAGCGACAGTGCAGGCGTGGCGAATATCACGGCGCGAGCTGCAAGCCGGCGGGCATTAACATGCTGTTATCATCCAATGCACCATCATCATCCTGCACGAACCCGAGGGATTGACGCATGATCGCGCTGCGCGAAGCTTGGCTGGCCGGACTGTTCCGACGCGGCAACTGGCTGCCGAACATCGTGTCGGGCGTGATCGTCGGGGTGGTGGCGCTGCCGCTGGCCATGGCGTTTGCGATCGCGTCGGGCGCCAAGCCGGAGCAGGGCCTGTACACGGCCATCGTCGCCGGGCTGGCGGTGTCGCTGTTCGGCGGCAGCCGGCTGCAGATCGCGGGGCCCACCGGCGCGTTTATCGTGGTGCTGTCCGCCGTGACCGCGCGCCACGGCATCGACGGCCTGCAGATCGCCACCCTGATGGCGGGGCTGATCCTGCTGGCGATGGGGCTGACGCGGCTGGGCAGCGTGATCCGGTTCATTCCCGCACCGGTGATCGTCGGCTTCACGGCTGGCATCGGCGTGATCATCTTTGTCGGCCAGTGGCGCGATTTCTTCGGCCTGCCGCCGGTCGCCGGCGAGCATTTCCACGAAAAACTCTGGCACCTGCTGCAGGCGCTGCCGCAATGGCACCCGGCCACCACCGCGCTGGCGCTGGGCAGCCTGGCGCTGGTAGTGGGCGCGCCGCGCGTGCGCTGGCTGCGGCGCATCCCCGGGCCGCTGGTGGCGCTGCTGGTTGCCACCGCGGTGCAGGCGCTGTTCCGCTTTGACGGCGTCGCCACCATCGGCACCGCCTTTGGCGGCCTGCCGCGCGGGCTGCCCGTGCCCGCGCTGCCGGACATCACGCTGGCGCGCGTGCTGGAGCTGGCCGGGCCGGCCTTCACCATCGCCATGCTGGGCGCGATCGAGTCATTGCTGTCCGCGGTGGTGGCCGACGGCATGGCTGGCACGCGGCACGATTCCAACCAGGAGCTGGTCGGCCAGGGCATCGCCAATATCCTGGCGCCGCTGTTCGGCGGGTTTGCCGCCACCGGCGCCATTGCCCGCACCGCCACCAATATCCGCAATGGCGGCAACAGCCCGCTGGCCGGCGTGGTGCATGCGCTCACGCTGGTGATGGTGCTGCTGTTCCTGGCGCCGCTCGCGGCCAGCGTGCCGCTGGCGACGCTGGCCGCGATCCTGTTCGTGGTGGCTTACAACATGAGCGAGGGGCGCCAGTTCGCGCGCATGGTCCGCCGCGCGCCGCGCGCCGACGTCGCCATCCTGCTGATCACCTTCACCCTGACCGTGCTGACCGACCTGGTGGTGGCGGTCAATATCGGCGTGATCCTGGCCATGCTGCAGTTCCTGCGGCGCATGTCGGCGTCAGTCGAGGTGGCGCGCCAGGATGCCGTGGACGTAGAGCGGGAACTCGGCGATGCCGGCGCCGGCCTGCCCGCGCGGATGCCGCCGGGCGTGCTGGTCTATGCCATCGACGGACCGTTCTTCTTCGGTGCCGTGGAAGCCTGCGAGCGCGCACTGGTGCAGACCCATACCGAGCCGCGCGTGCTGCTGATCCGCCTGGGCCGCGTGCCCTTCATGGACATGACCGGGCTGCAGACGCTGGAGGCCGTGATCGTGACGCTGCAGAAACGCGGCGTGGCGGTGGTGCTGGCCGAAGCCAACGAGCGGGTCAGGGAAAAGCTGGCGCGCGCGGGCGTGCTGGCGGCGCTGGGGGAGGGCAACTACGTGGATTCGCTGGCGCAGGCGGTGCAGCGCTGCGGCGAGCTGGCAAGCGAAGCTGCAGGCGAGGGCGACGCCCCGCGCTGAGTCACTTCTTCTGCCGGGTGCTGCCCGCAGGCTTGGGCTTGGTGGCATATTCCACGCCATGCTGGGCCAGGTACTCGCGGATCAGCTGGCGCACGACCTGCGACGGTGTCAGGTCCTGCGAGGCGCACAGGGTTTCAAAGGCCTTCTTCTTGACCGGATCGATCAGGATGGTAAGGCGGGCGGTCTTGGATTCCATGAGGGGTGTCCGGCTGTCCGGATAGGTCCGGCTTGACGGCAGCGGCGATCGGAAACGCATTATATACAGGGCCACCGCAGCGCCCGATTCCCGATCGGTGCCAGCACACCGGCGGTTTGCTCCCCTCTTCCGCTTGCGGGAGAGGGGAGCGTACACGAGGGGCGGCAGTATTCTCCGAGGCTATTGGCTCGTCGGCTCCCTGTTGCCTTCCACCGCTACGCCGCCATCTCCAGATCCGCAATCACCGCCGCCAGAAACCGTGCCGCCTCCCCACCCGTCACCACGCGATGGTCAAAGGTCAGGCTCAGCGGCATCACCCGGTGCACCGCCGGCACGCCGCCGGCTGCCACCACTTCCTCGCGCACGCGTCCCGCACCCAGGATTGCCACGGTCGGCGGCACCACGATGGGCGCGGCATAGCGCCCCGCGATCATGCCGAAGTTGGACAGCGTGATGGTGTTGCCGCGCATCTCTTCCGGAGCAATGGTGCGCGCGCGGATGTCGGCGCGCATGCGGTCCAGGCCGTGGCGCAGGTCCGCGGCATCGCGGTTGCCGACGTCGCGCAGCACGGGCACGAACAGGCCCTCGGGCAGGTCCGCCGCGATGCCGACGTCGATCTTCTTGAGCACGTGGCGGCGGGCGGTCTGGCCTTCGTACCAGGCATTGAGGCCGGGCTCGGCGCGGCAGCCGGCCACCAGGGCGCGCACCAGCCGGATGGTCACATCGGCGCCGGGCTGCCAGGCGTGGATGTCGGCGTCGTCCATCACCGTGGCGGCGGCCACTTCGGCCTGTGCCCGCGCCATGTTCTGCGCCATCGCCCGGCGCACGCCGCGCAGCTGTTCCGGCGCGCCCAGCTCGGCCAGCGTGCTGGCTACCCGCTCCACGTCGGCGGCGGTGACGACGCCCTCGGGACCCGATGCCGTGGCCATTGCCAGGTCCACCCCGAGCCGGCGCGCCAGCGCGCGCACCGCCGGCGTGGCCTTGACGCGCGCGGCCATCGCCGCGGCGGGTGCCGCGGAGCCCGCGGGCGCGGCTTCATTGACCACGTGCGTGCCGACCTGGACCGAGCCCACCACGGTGCCGGCGTCGGCATCGTCGCCCGCACCCTCGACGCCGACCAGCGGCGCGCCAAGGTGGACGATATCGCCGGGCTGCGCAAACAGCTTGGCGATGGTGCCGGCATAGGGCGACGGGATTTCCACGATGGCCTTGGCCGTCTCCACCGACAGCAGCGGCTGGTCAGCGGCCACGGTGTCGCCGGTCTTGACGTGCCAGGTCACGATCTCGGCCTCCTGCAGGCCTTCGCCCAGGTCGGGCAGCTTGAAGACTCTCATCGGCACTCCTTGCCTATCGTCGGCAACTCTCGCGTTACGCTGCCATCGCCTTGCGCGCCGCGTCGACGATGCGGGCGACGCCAGGCAGGTAGGTGTATTCCAGCCGCGCCAGCGGCACCACGGTGTCGAAGCCGGTCACGCGCTGCACCGGCGCGGCCAGTGAGTAGAGGCCCGCGTCGGCCAGCTGCGCCGCGATCTCGGCGCCGAAGCCGGCGGTGCGCGGGGCCTCGTGCACGATCACGCAGCGGCCCGTGCGCGTCACCGATTCCAGGATGGTCTGCATGTCCAGCGGCTTGAGCGTGGCCACGTCGATGACCGTGGCCGTCACGCCTTCGCCGGCCAGTGCGTCCGCGGCGGCGAGCGTCTCCTGCACCATCGCGCCCCAACTCACCAGCGTGATGTCGCTGCCTTCGCGCAGCGTGAAGCAGGTGTCCAGCGGCAGCGCGGCGCCGTCGTCGGCCACTTCCTGGCGGAACAGGCGGTACAGCCGCGTGGGTTCGAGGAAGATGACCGGGTCCGGATCGGCGATGGCCGCCAGCAGCAGCCCGTACGCGCGCGCGGGCGATGAAGGCACCACCACGCGGATGCCGGGCATATGCGCGAACATCGCCTCCGGGCTTTCGGAATGATGCTCGGGTGCATGGATGCCGGCACCGCACGGCGAGCGCACCACCATCGGACATGACAAGCGCCCGCGCGTGCGATGCCGCATGCGTCCGGCGTGGTTGATGATGTGATCGACCGCCGGGTAGATAAAGCCGGTGAACTGGATCTCGGCCACCGGCTTGAGCCCCATTGCCGCCATGCCGATCGCCGCGCCGACGATGCCGCCTTCGGCCAGCGGCGTATCCATGACGCGCGCCGCGCCAAAGCGCGCCTGCAGGCCCGCGGTGGCGCGGAACACGCCGCCATTGACGCCGATATCCTCGCCCAGCAGCAGCACATCGGGATCGTGCTCCAGCGCATGGGCCAGCGCCAGGTTGACTGCTTCGACCAGATTGATTTCCGCCATGGTTCGCTCGCTGTGGTCGCCAGGTGAAGGCGCAGGGTTTGCTGGTTACCCGTGCGGCGCCGGGAAGCGCCGGGCAATCTCCAGTTGCGCCTGCAATTCGGCCGGCATGGTTGCGTACAGGCAGTCGAACATCGCGGCCGGGTCCGGCTGCGGCACGGCCAGGTAAGTCTCCACGGCCTGCGCCACCTGCTGCGAGCAGGCCTTGACCAGCGCTTCCTCGCGCGCCGCGTCCCACGCGTGCAGCGCCAGCAGGTGCGTGCGCAGCCGCAGCAGCGGCTCTTCCTGCCAGTGCGCCTTGACGCTGGCCTCGTCGCGGTAGCGCGAGGCGTCGTCGGCGGTGGTGTGGTCGCCCAGGCGGTAGGTGATGGCCTCGATCAGCGCCGGGCCGCCGCCGTCGCGCGCGCGCGCGATGGCCTCGCCGACGCGGTGCCGCACCGCGACCACGTCGTTGCCGTCGACCTGCTCGCCGGGGATGCCGGCGGCAATGGCCTTCTGCGCCAGCGTCTGCGCCGCGGTCTGGCCGCTGCGCGGCATCGAGATTGCCCACTGGTTGTTGTTGATCACGATCACCAGCGGCGCGTGCCACGCGCCGGCCATGTTCATGCCCTCATAGAAATCGCCCTTGGAGGTGCCGCCGTCGCCCAGCAGGCAGACCGCCACGCGCGGCTCGCCGCGCAGCTGGAACGCATAGGCGGCGCCGGCCGCGTGGCAGACCTGGGTGCCGATCGGCACGCAGTTGGCAAAGTCATGCGGCGCCGCCGCAAAGCCGCTGCCGCGTTCGTCGCCGCCCCAGTAGAGCAGGCTCTCGGTCATCGTGACGCCCCGCACAAACTGTGCCGCGTGGTCGCGGTACGAGGGCACCAGCACGTCTTCGGGCCGCATCGCAAAGGCCACGCCCACGCCGATGGCTTCCTGGCCGAGTGCCGAGGCAAAGGTGCCGATCTTGCCGGTGCGCTGCAGCGCAATCGCTTTCAGGTCGAACTGGCGCGTCAGCACCATCGCCTGGTACAGCGGCAGCAGCGCGTCGGGGTTGCTGGCAAGGGGTGGGGGAGGAGAAGTGG